>JANZZA010000423.1 GCA_026419655.1 Armatimonadota bacterium
GACATGGCCGCCATCGAGGCGATGAACGAAAACAAGCGCATCATAGACCCCGACTTCGCTGAATGGGACCTGCCCTACGAACAAATTCAGTAGGTAGACAAAGCCTTATCTGATTTGGATTGGCGGCCGACCGGATCCTGCCCACGCTTGCGTGCTGCCTGGAGGGTCCTCCCATACGCTGTGCCAGCCGCCCAACTGCGTGCTCTCAGGGCTGCCAGCGTAGGGGAGTCCTGCTTTTCTTCGGAGAGTGTTGCATAAGTTGCTTTCCCCCACTCCGTGCACCACCGCCGGTAAGGTGGGCGGACACACAGGGTCGGGCACTTTCTTCACTCTGGATAAGTCAACGCCAGGTTTTCCTACAGTCCCCCGAATTGTCAGGCCGCGGGAGCAAGAGGGGAACGACCTCCCGGCCGGTGCGACATCGTCCGGTACTGCCGAAGAGTGTGTCATATACATGCCGGCCGACTTCGTGGCTCACACTTCTTCGCTGGATTGGCTATGGCAGAAGCTTCTTACAGAGACTGTTGCAGAACCCGGCGCCCCCTTACCTGGACCGAGGAGAGTGTACAACTCCTTATGACTGCCCCTTTACCTGCGATTTCCTGTGGCGTTGTAGACAGTGACTTTCGCAACAGTCTCCTACGCAAAGACCCACTTGTCTGACGCCGTCCCACAACGCCGGGATTTTGGATATAGCATTCACGCTGCTGCTGTAAAGGCGGGGGCAGTATTTGGTTGCCTGGGGATTTTGTTTCAGGCAGGTAAGAGCAAGGCGTAGAGCGTATAGAATCGCCTTTCGTGACTGTCCCGAGATCGGGTGTTGGCCTATGCAGGGCCACAAAACTGCGTAGCTTTGTGTGCCTGGTCTTCTGCCGCGATTCTACCGGGAATCGCATCTGAAGGCGGTGCAGAGGCTTTTGCCAGAGTCCCATTAGAAAACCGAATACTCCCAGAGGCACAGGGTTAGTTGACAGACTGGTCCGTTATGTGTATTTTGCTGGGCAGGAGAGTTGCCGGTCTGTATGGGTTAATACAAGGTGGGAGGCGGCGACAATGCCATGGCGATGCGTGTGGTGCTTATCCTCGTTTATGGCTGTCTTAACCGCTGCTAATTTCTGGCTTGGGCTTTTGTGCGGTAGTCCCCCCGTCAAGGCCGATGAGACCATCGAGGTGTCCTGTTTCGAGCGGCGGGGCGAGTGGTACGTACCTGCGGTCCAGGTTTTTTCCAATTTTAGCTGTCGCGTCTGGTGGAAGGCAGGCTACAGCGCGGTCGTCCTGAGGCGGGCGGTGCGGGAAGCGGAAGCGGCTGGTGCGGGGACCTACGAGTGGACAGCACGGGAAGTGTGGGCCACGCAGCTTTCTGCTGCGACTCGTGGGCCGCGGTGGGGACCAGCGTATGAGTACGAAGGCCCACCCGAAGGAGCGGAAATACTCTGGAATGCTTGTGTGGTTCGGGACGGCACTGGGTTCGTAGCGCTGCGGCGCGTCTGTGAAGCGCTGGGGCTGGACGTGGAGAGCACGGGCGGTTCCAGCGACGGACCACCGTGGGAAATCAGCGGCTATGTCAACAAGCAATCGGACGTGGGAGATTGGGCCGTCGGCGAGCGCCAGCAGGGCAGCGAGGGATTGTTGGTCACTGTCCGGTTAGTTCGCCGGACCGCGTGGGAGGAAGCGCCGCTGCCGACAGAGCCTGAGCCGTCGGACGTGCCTGGTCTTAGTGCTATGCCGGCGCCAGGGTTGGGCTTCCCCGTCATTACGGCTACAAACGACACAAAGTACACGCTGTACCTGTACCTGAAGGGACCAGAACAGCATTCATGGAGCATGGCTCCAGGAGAGTCGATTACTGAGACGATAGAGCCAGGAAAGTATAAGTATTTCGCCACCGTAAAGCGGCAGTACGTTCGGCCGGCGTCCGGCTACTACAGTTTTAAAGAAGATGTGAGGTACGAGTGGAGGTTTTACATCCGATAGGCCCGCGCTGACCGGCGAGGCAACTACGGGGCAGGGCAGCTATTGCTTGCTCGCCAGGCGCCTACCGGGTAGAAAGTCTAACGCGGCCGCGCCGGCGCTATACGTCGAAGCTTGGAAAGCCCGATGGCAGGAAATGGCGGACGTACTGGGCATGGGCGAAGCGGTCGGTCATGCCGGCCACGTAGTCGCAAACAAGTCTTGCGCGTAGTTTCTGGTCCCCCGGAGGTTCTCCGACGACCTGGCGCAAAGCCTCATCGCTGCTCATGTAAAAGTCAAATAGCTGCTGCACGACACCTCTGACCTTGCGCCGCTCGTCTTCCAAAAGTGGCGAATGGTACACTCGCTCGTCCATGAAGTGCATGAGAACCTTGCTGGCGTGAGCTACTTCCTCGCTCATGGCCAGGCGCGGCGAGTCGAGGGAATGCTCTATCACGTCCAGGACCATGCGGCCGACGCGCTGGCTGTGGCGCCGGCCCAGGATTTGTAGTACTTCCTCGGGCAGGTCTTCCTCCCGCAGGACGCCCGTCCTCAAACAGTCGTCCAGGTCGTGGTTGAGGTAGGCAATCTGGTCGGCGACGCGAACGACCTGGGCTTCTAGGCTAGGGGCCGGCCCCTCGGAGAGATATTCACTGGGACTGCGGAGAGCCTTTGGATGGGCCAGGATGCCCTCGCGCACCTCGTGCGTCAGATTTAGCCCCTGACCGCTGCGCTCAAGCACGTCCACCACACGAAGACTGTGCTCGGCGTGATGGAAATGGGCGTCGGGGTCATGCGCGCGGTAGGCCACGTCGAGGGCTTCTTCGCCGCAGTGGCCGAAGGGCGTATGACCCACGTCATGGGCTAAGGCTATGGCCTCGGTAAGTTCCTCATTGAGTCGAAGAGCTTTGGCTATGGTACGGGCGATTTGGGCAACTTCGAGGGTATGGCTCAGGCGCGTGCGTAGATGGTCTTCGCGCGGCGAGAAGAAGACCTGTGTTTTGTGGGCGAGGCGGCGGAAGGCCCGGCATAGGTGGATTATCCGGTCCCGGTCGCGCTGATAGCAGGTCCGCACCGGGCACGGCTCTTCCGGCCGCAGCCTGCCCCGCGACTTTGCCGAAAGCTGCGCATAAGGACTCAGATATTCGGCTTCCCAGGCCTCGGTGCGCTCACGGATTGTCCCACTCACGCCAGTACCACCTCACGAAAATCTGCCAGCAGGTGAAAGGTTTTTTCCACTTCCGTCAGCAGCGCCAGGCGGTTGGCCCGAAGGAAGGCATCCTCGTGCATGACAAGTACGTCGTCGAAGAACTTGTCTAAGACGGGAGCCAGGCCAACCGCGGCTTCCCAAAGGCCTTCCCAGGTGCTCAGCTCCCGGCAGCGCTCCATTTGTGACCGGGCCCGCTTTACTGCCTGGGCGAGGGCAAACTCGGCGTCCTCCACGAGGAGCTTCTCGTCCACCTTGGGGGCTGCCTGGTCGCGCGCCGGCCGCAGAATGTTTGTGACCCTCTGGCCACTGAGGACGACGTGTTCCCATTCAGGGTCGTTGAGTTTCGACTGCAAAAGCACGGCCCGGCCCCAGGCCTCCACAAAGTCCGTCCAGCCGGCGGAATTGACGGCCCGGCTCAGGTCGTAGCGCACCCCAGCTTCTTGAAGAACCGCGTCCATGCGCTGAGCCGCTAATTCAGCAAGGCCACTCTGCACTTCCTCCAGCGGCGCCAGCCGGCTTTGCCCCACTTGCTCAACCTGCTCGTAAGCTTCTGCCACCGCTTCAGGGAGGGCATAACGCATCTGCCCGGCCACGGCAATAGCTATCAGCCCCTGCATTTGGCGGCGGAGAGCATAAGGGTCGGCCGAGCCGCTGGGCCGAAGGCCTAGAGCATAGCAGGCCACGAGGTTATCCAGCCGGTCGGCAGTAGCCAGGAGCCTTCCCGCCAGGCTCTGCGGTGGCTGGTCGTCGGCACCACGTGGAGCATATTGCTCGGCGATGGCCTGGCATACCGCCGGCAGCTCACCTGAGCGAAGGGCGTACTCGGCCCCGACGATGCCCTGCAGCTCTCCTAGTTTGGTGTCGGCGATCATCATCGAGACCAGGTCGCACTTGCTCAGTTCCGCCGCGCGGACGGCGTCGGCAATGGCAGCCCTGTCGGCCTCGACACGCCGGCCCAGCCACTCCACTAACCTCACCAGCCGCTGGGTCTTGTCGTACAAAGTGCCGAGGCCTGCCATGAAAACTACGCGCTTGAGGTCTTCGATACGCTCTGCCAAGGGCCTCTTGAGGTCTTCGCGCATGTAGAACTCGGCGTCTTCCAGGCGCGGCTCAACCACCCACTCATAGCCGCGGCGCACGTTTTCCAGCCCCTCCGGGCCGCCGTCACGAAAGGCGATAAAGTACGGCAGCAAGCGACCCTCGTTGCCCTCAACAGCAAAAAATCGCTGATGGCCCTCAAGCACCTTCACGACAACCGCCGTGGGCAAGTCCAGGAATCGCTCGTCGAAGCGGCCCAGCACCGCGGTTGGGTACTCCAGCATGAAGGCCACTTCAGCCACTAATTCATCGTGCAGCCGCGGCCTGCCGCCAACTGAAGCGGCAGCCTCGGCAGCGGCTCCTCTTATCATCCGCTGGCGTTCCTGCTCGTCCACGACCACCAGGTTTTCACGAAGCTTGCCCTCATACTCTGCCGGAGAGGAAAGGCTGACGGCGCAATTGCCCTGCTGCCTGTGACCGCGGGTGACGCTGCCGGCCTGCACGCCGGCGATGCTCACAGGTATCACCTGTTCGCCAAGAAGCGCCACAATCCATCGTACTGGCCGACAAAAGCGGAACTCACCATCTCCCCACCGCATAGTTTTGGGGAAGGTCAGCCCGGCTACGACCTGCTCAAGTACCTCCGGCAATACCTCCAGCGCCGGACGACCAGGTTCAAGCACCCGCGCAAAAACAAAGGCTCCTTTTTCGGTCTCGCGTACTTCAAGCGCCTCGACGGGCACGCCGCGGCTTTGAGCAAAGCCCTGGGCGGCCTTCGTCGGCTTTCCATCCGCGTCGAATGCCTGGGACACAGGCGGTCCCTTGAATTCTTTCTCCACGTCAGGCTGTTGAGTTGCCAGGTCGCTGACGTAGGCCACCAGTCGGCGCGGCGTGCCAAAGGTTTTTATCAGGCCGTGTTCGAGCCGCGCGCGCCCCAGCCCAGCTTGCAAAAGTTCTCTGAGCTGCTCCAGCGCAGGCAGCACTACCCCGGCAGGTATTTCCTCGACGCCAATCTCCAAGAGCAGGTCGGCTTTCATGTTCTTCTCTTCTTCCAACCGATCGGCCGTACTTATCTTCTTGAACTTCTTCCTGGGCCGCCCGGCAAAGACATCCGGTCTTTTCTCCCACCTCTCCTTTTGGGAAAGCCCTTTGAAAAGGGTTCTCCCGCAGACTCCCTTACGAAACTTTTCCTCTCTTTTCTGCCGGCATGCGGTGTTCCTGTACACAGGCCCGGCTGGTTGGTCTAATGGCACCGGCCGGAATCGGCCGCGGGCAGAAGTGGGAAGCCCAGTTCTCCGCGGCTCTTGAGGTAGGCTTCGGCGACACCTCTGGCAAGCTTGCGGATGCGCTCGATAAGGGTCGCCCGCTCGCTAACGCTGACGGCGCCGCGGGAGTCGAGCAGGTTAAAGGTGTGGGAGCACTTGAGCACATAATCGTAGGCTGGCAAGGGAAGGCCCCGCTGGATAAGGCGCTGGGCCTCGGCCTCGTATTCTGCGAAAGCGGCTGCGAGCATTGCGGTATCGGCCTCTTCAAAGTTGTACACGGAAAACTCTCGCTCCTGGGCGTAGAACAGCTCGCCGTAGGTTATTGTGTCGTTCCACTTGATTTGTCGGTAGTCGCGGACGCCCTGAAGGTACATGGCCAGGCGCTCAGGGCCGTAGGTAAGCTCGACAGCGACGGGCTTGCAGGGCAGGCCCCCCATCTGCTGGAAGTAAGTGAACTGAGTAATCTCCATGCCGTCGAGCCATACTTCCCAGCCGACGCCCGCCGCCCCAAGAGAAGGCGACTCCCAATCGTCCTCGACGAAGCGGATGTCATGCTCTCGCAGATTGAGGCCGAGGGCCTCAAGGCTGGCCAGATAAGTGTCCTGGATTTCGTCCGGCGAGGGCTTGATGATGACCTGGTACTGGAAATAACGCTGAAGACGATAGGGATTCTCCCCGTAGCGGCCGTCGGTGGGACGGCGCGAGGGCTGGACGTAAGCGACGCGCCACGGCTCCGGCCCGAGGGAACGCAGGAAGGTATCGGGTGACATGGTGCCCGCACCGACCTCAAGGTCGTAGGGCTGACTTATTATGCATCCTTGCTCGGCCCAAAAAGCGTCCAGGCGCGCTAGTAGTTGCTGGAAAGTCATTTACATTCCACTCCCAAACGCCAACGAAGGGCGGGCCAGGCCCGCCCTTCGCGAAGGCTCGGCGACCGTACAGGATTATACTACTTGCGTGGCATCGCGGCCACCGTGAGCGAAGTCGGGCGCCACTTGCGGGAACTTGCGGCGGATGCGCGAAAGCGCGTTGTCTATTGACTTGACCTTGCAGGACAGCTCCTGCGCCATCTCGCGGTACGACTTGCCGCGCCGGTACTCCGCCAGCACTTCCCACTCGAAGGGCGAGAGTTGGTCGCGGAGAGCCTGGTTGATATCCTTGGCCCCGGCCGCTCCGCAGACTACATCCTCGGGGTCATTAGCCCCGCCCACCAGCAATGTCTCTTCCAGCGTGCGAGCGTCGTCATCTCCGTGAGGCGATACATCGAGCGATACGGAGGTGTTGAGGGGGATTTGTTTCTGCCTCGTTGCCGCCTTGATGGCCGAAATCATCTGGCGCTGGATGCAGACTTTAGCGAAGGAGGCAAAAGATGTGTGGTGTTGGGGCGAAAAGTCAGTGATCGCTTCCCAAAGGCCAATCATGCCGATCTGCATGAGGTCGTCCCGCTCTGCTCCGACGAGGAAGTAGGAATTGACTTTCGCCCGCACCAGTCCGCGGTACTTGTACAGCAGGTACTCACACGCGTCCACGTCGCCTTCCTGTTGCACCCGCCTCACTAGCTCTTCGTCGGACATTGGCTCGTAGTGCAGGCCCTGCTTCGTCGCAGCCACTTGCCTGAAATACTCCCCGGCGTTGACCATGGGTCACCTCGCCTGCTCGGTTGGGTTCACCGCCCATCCCCTTGGCGCAAACACACGCGCCCCGCGCAGCGCTCAAGGCCACACCGTCACAGCCGGCCGGCGCTCATTCCCCGGTTGCCAATTACCGCCCCACCTGCATCCCCATTCCCGCCACCGCATCAACAATAGCCCCCACCCAGGTGAAGTCATGGACTATCGGGCGAAAGACCGAGTCCCTGAAGGCAGGGACATTTTTTCCCCAACTGTACAGTACATATCGGAACATGCCGTAGGAGAAGGCCACACCCAGGAGAAGTCCGGCAAAAGCGCCCGCCAAACGGTCCACGGGGCCGGAGTACTTGACTGTTGCCGTCTGCACCTGCCACGAAATCAGCCCAACGAGGACCAGGAAGGACAGGAAAAGCAGCAAGTAAGCGCGTCCTGGGGTCAGCGCCTCTGACACGATCGCCGGATAGATGTACTCGGCGCCGCGAAGGCCCACGATCATCCCGACCACGTCAGTCCACGCCGTCAAGGAGCCACGACGGGCTTCTACTATCACAGCAACAATACACAATACTAGCGTCGCCCAGTCGGTGCTCTGCATTGCGACGTGAACCCACAGCCGTGGTTAGGCTACGACGAGGCTATTTCGGATGGTCCGACGAAGCTGATTGCGGCGAGACTATAGCATACTCACCGCATCAGGTCAACCCCTGGCGATACTCGGAGTATGCAGTTTACTTAGGGTTTTATTTCAGGCAGGAAAGAGTAAGGCCTGGAGAACCAACCTTGGTGGTCTGTCCAAAAACCGGCGCTCACTTATACATGACCACAAAAGTATATAAACTCATATGTCTCACCTTTTACATCGGAGCGCATCTGCCAATTGCTGCAGGAACTTTTCCAACAGTCTCCTTAGAAAACCGAATACTCCGCGATAGTGGTCCTCGCCGGTCACATGAAAGGCCAGGGCCTGGGCCAGCACGTGGGTCGCATTGCAGTAGGCCTCCCGCAGTTTCCACGGTTTTGCATCCAGGGGCTCGTTCAGGTCCCAGATCTGGCAGTTGCGGCAGGTCATGAAATCGGTGATGTCCTGCAGCATCTGGTCCACCGCCGCGCGCTCAGTGGGAGGCGCAATCTCACGGAAACCGTACAGACTCAGCAGCGCGTCGCAATACTGGTCTGGAGTCAAGTGGTCCTTGGGCGCCAGCCCCTAGGGTTTGCCTAGCCAGCCGGCACGGCCGCATTTTTCCGTCCTCGTAGATGAGCCGCAGCGAGCTGAAAGCGCGCAGGGCCTAGGACAGGGCCACCGGCTCGCCCGTGACCTGATAGCGCCAGGCCTGCTACTCCAGGTAGTTGCCGGGGGAGGTGATGGAGTTATGGAAGGTCATGCCCTCTGCTTTGGCAGCTTCGGCGGAAGCGCCACCGTCGGAATAGGCGCCCTCCACCACAGGGTCACCGATGCCCTCGATATCAGAATCATGTCATCGGCCGCACGTGGGGGGCCCGTCAATCGGCAGAAAGGAATCAACCCTTTTCAAAGGGTTCCCCCCAGAAACAGGCAGGGGGAACCCCCCTTTGGGCAAAAAGCGGGGTTCCCCCTGCAGCCCCCTCCCCGTAAATGCTCGTGCTCCCTGGCGGAGACGCGCAGCCACCGACACCTGCGCAGAAGTGGACAGCCCCCGCTGACTGTGCTGGCTGGCCCTTTGGCGGGCCGGATTTTTGGGGCGCGTGGCACGAGCAGCCGCGCGCCGACAGGGCTCCAACATGCCCGAAGGCACCCACCTGACCGTTTTCGCAACCCCGCGCGCCCAAAAATCCGGCCTGCCACAGTATAAAAAGTTTGGGAAGGGGGTCTGGGGGACAACCCTTTTCAAAGGGTGTCCCCCAGTGAAGGTTTCCCGGGCGGTCTCGTGCTTCATTCGGCCCGGTGGGGGGTTACGTCCCAGTCAAGAGGCTTCCCGATTTCGGCCATGTGCTTTATGCCCAGGTAGCCCAAGATGGCCACAACCAGCATACCGTTATAGTCACTTCGGCCAACGCCATGCGGCCCGCGGTCGAGGAAATCCTTCCAGCCACGCTCCGTGCTCCAGCGCCTGTCCAGTACCTCCAGCCAGTCCTCAAAAGCCGGCTCCGGCCCCACCGTGTCCAGCCACTCCGTGAAGAGCCAGTAGACATACGGCCCAACCCAGAACTCCAGCGGATACTCGTATTTCTGGCCCTTGATATAGCAGTCGTCGGTGACATAGCGATAAGCCTTGTGGGCCGCCTCGGCCGCGACCCTGGCGGCGTCCTCGCGGCCAGCGACCCTGTTTGCCAGATACACGCCGAAAATCCCCTCGCCGATGTAAATGTTGCCCAGGAAGGTATGGCAGCCGCCCTCAACAATGTCCTCGCATTGCCAGTCGAACCAGCCATTGGGCTTCATTTTCTGCGCCGCCCAGTGCACCGTGTTGTCCATGACCTCAAACCATTCCGCCGGCACCTGCTCGCCGATTAACTGCATTGCGTAGGCGTAATAGGAAAGCCCCGCCAGTGCCCGCCCTACATAAACGTCGCACTGCCGCCCCTCCTGATAGTAAACCGTCTGCTCAACGGTGCCGTCTGGCTTTTCACGCAGGCCCAGGTGCCGCATAACCTTCGGGATTCCGTCGGATTCCTTCACGGAATGAGCCACCAGAAAGTCTGCCGCCCGCCGGCAAGCCGCGTTGAGCTTCCTCACCCACTCCTCGCGGCCAGGTACGTTCCGGTAATAGATAATTGCGTAGGCGAAGCAGCGCATCCATTCGCCAATCTGATTGGAGTCGTAGTGGCCGAAGCTCTCCGAAGGAGTTCCCTTTCCAATGCCTGCGTCAGCCAGTTGGTTGGCGTGGGAGATACAACCGCCGCTTGGGGCCTGCATCTTCTCCATTTTGTGCCGCAGGCTGTCGTCCAGCACGCTCTCGACGTACCGGCAGCGCACTATATCGCCACTTTTGCGGAAGGCCTCGGCCGCCAGCACCAAGCCGGTGTCGCCTGCCTCGTCCCCCTCGGTATGCTTTCCCGTCCACCAGGCGAAAAGGTCGAGGAATTGGGCATAAGTGTCGGGATTGCGCGGGTCGTAGACGTGAGGAAGCGCTATTTTTGTCCCGCACATGACGCCGCCGTACAGCCTGTCACGCAGCCATTCGACCATTCCCGTGCGGATGGAAAGCACCGTGTAGGTCATGCTCTCGCCCGGGTTGCGGATGTAAAGGTCGTCACAGCCCACGCGCCCAGAAAGAAGGGACTGCCCGTCCCGGCGGAGATCCGCCACAACCAGGTAATAGCCCGGCGGGAGGTCGTCCACGGCCACCTCTGTGTTAACCCGCTCGACGCTGCCCGGCCGCACTTCCCGGTCAAGCAATATGCTCTTCTCGCGCTCCTCGCCGGTGAAGACCTCATAGAACTGGAACTGACCCCTATCATCGGGGCGCAGGTGCGCCTCGCCGCCAGTCTCTATTACGAGGAGGACCGGCAGAGAAGCGTGTCCCTGGTCAAGAATGACCACGTGGTCGCTTGTATCTGCTCGCTCGCCAACCCAAAGGCCCATGGCAGCCTCCCCGGCGGCGAGTTTTGACTTCTCTACGGGATACCGTGCCAACTGGAAGCCACCGATGAGAAACTCCAGCTCCTCGCCGTTTTCGTAGTCAGCCTCGTCGAGGTAGAAATGGATGCGGTCAACTTTATCGAGGTCTGGGATGTCGGCAAGGCGGTGCTCGGCCTGTACCCACTGGCCGGCCTTAACGCCACGAATTATCTCATTTATGCGCAGTTGCCCGCCCGTCCAGAGAATGAAGCGGAACGCAATGGCCCTGGTGCGTGCTGTCTCGCAGCGAATCCAGTAGCGGAGGACTGTATACCCGCCGAAGTCGAGATTGGGGCGCGGCTGGGTCTCGAAAGACGGCCAGCTACGGCCGTTGATGTCCCAGTCAACCTTCACGTGGAAACGAAAATACTTGCCGCCCCATGGCCCGCGCTCCTCGGCCACCGAAAGCTCACCCTCGGGCCCTCCGACGCTCGCCCACGGCAAATCAAATAACTCCTCAAGGTCTTTGGTCTCCGCTTTCTCCTTGACCTCGACCCACTTCTGCCAGGGCAAAAGGCCGTCAGCCGCTGCCACTGCTGAAATCAACAATGCGAGTATAACAACGTCAATTTTCATTTTTCAGCCGCCTCCTGGGGTACTGTTTCCAGGGCAGAGGCTCCATTTCGGCAAAGGGCACGGCTATCCCTCTTCGCAAGGTGGTCTTTGGGGGAAACCCTTTAAAAAGGGTTCTCCCCCAAGCCCCCTTCCCAAACTTTTTCGTGCTGCTTGTAGCGCGGGCACCTGACACTCGCGCGGGGGTAAGACGGATGCCCGGCCTGAAGCTTACCCTGCCCTACAATAGGGAGAGGAATACGACCGGCGGGGACGAACTGACTGGTTCTTAGCCAGGTTGATTTCACAGGAGACGTAAGGACACATGCCTCAGGTGAAGATAGTTGCCGTAGGCGCAGCGAGTGCAAGCTTCGGTCTGACAATTCTTCGCGACATCCTCGGCTGCCGAGAACTGGACGGCAGTGAGCTAGTCCTGGTGGACATTAATGAGGGCGGGCTTGACTTGATGCGCCGCGCCGGGGAGCGCCTGGCCCAAACCGCCGCCACTGCCACCAGGGTTCGGGCCACCACCGACATCGGTGCCGCACTTCCCGACGCTTCTTACGTAATCACCTCAGTGGCCGTGGCGCGGCTGCCGGGCTGGCGCATGGACTGGGAAGTGCCGCTGCAGCACGGGATAAAGCATGTGTTTGCCGAAAACGGGGGTGTTGGCGGCCTATTCCAGCTCTGCCGCAACCTCCCCCCCATCCTTAACGCCGCCCGCGCAATGGAAAAGCATTGTCCGGATGCCCTGCTTATAAACTTCTCCAATCCCTTGCCCCGAATCATTTGCGCCCTCGACCTGTACACCGGCATCCGCGCAGTGGGCCTCTGCCACGGCTTCGAGAACACGCGCGGGCTTCTGGCCGGATGGCTGGGCTTGCCGCCCCACGAAATCCACGCGACTGCAGCCGGTATCAACCACTTCACCTGGATCCTGGACCTGCGCCGCCGGGGCACAAACGAAGACCTTTATCCGCGCGTTAAGGAAATCTGCTTCTCCGACAGTCCACCCCACGAGGAGCCTTTCCTGCAGGCTCTTTACCGCAGATTTGGCCTGTTTCCGACCTGTGGCGACGCCCACACAGCAGAGTTTCTGCCGCCTGAGATGTTCGAGGAGATATATCCTTTCCAGGACGCGCCGCCGTGGCGGCTGGACTTTGACGGTGCCGAGAACTACCGCGGCGACCTGGCGGGCCGCCTCCTCCGCCTGGCAGAGGGTCAGGAGAACGGCACTGACCTGCTGGCGGGTGAGCCGACAGAGTACCTCCGTCCCCTAATCTTGGCCATCGAGACCGACCAGGAGTGGTTGTGCCCGGCGCTGACGGTGCCCACCCGTGGCTATGTGGCCAATCTGCCGCCCGCGGGAGCCCTGGAGCTGCCGGTCCTGGTCAACGGTCGCGGCCTGCATCCGCTCCACCTGGGGGAAATGCCGGAGGGGCCAGCCTGCTTCATCGCCCAGCAGCTCTTAATTCAGCCCCTGGCCGCCAGGGCTGCCGTAGAGGGCAACCGGGACGCCGCGCTTCAAGCTCTCAGCCTTGAGCCATGCGTAGGGTCACTGAGGAAGGCTGAGGCGGTCTTCGACGACCTTCTCTCGCGCCAGATCCGGTGGCTACCGCAGTTTCGCGCGTCATGAGCTGCGTTCCGTAATATCTTCGGAGACTAAAACCCCAGAACCGTCAGCGCCTCCCGACACAGGCGGCATGCTCTCATGCCAGAAAGTTTCTGTACGTACGAACTCAGGTGATCTGGGTCGTACCTTCCACCCATTCCAGAAACCGCCTCGCCTGCTTGACCACACGCTCAGCGGTTTCCTCGTCTATCGGTTCTCCATAGTATTCCGCCCTGTTCTTGGGCTGGAGCACATCGGTGAACTGCTTAGCCCTTTGAGGAGCTTCCTGCGCCCAGCGCGTGCCCTTGCAGGCATCCTGGAGAGCGGCAGCCGCCTGCGCGTGTGACTTCCCCGCTGGCCTCCTGCTTGTAAGAAACAGGCAGAGAGCGTCGTTGGCGGCTATGGCGGCGTGCGCAGCGTTGCTCACAGCCTGGTTAAAGTAGCGTTTGTCCTGCGCCCCTTCGGCCACCTCCAAGAACCTTCTCGCCTCTGTTAAGAAACTTCTCCAGTCAGCCACCTGCGACGCAGCTCCTCCAGGCTCTCACCGTGCAGCCTGATGCCTTCTTGCAGAATACTCCTCCAGAACTTATTGCCCTGTGATTCCCATTCACGCAAGGTTGCTAAGTCAGCGACGTGCCATGAGACTGCCAGGTCGTGCTCAGCCGTGACCTCTATGCACACCCTGGCGATTTTTGCCTCCGTCTCGCTATCAGCTCTTCGTGTTACGAAGAGCACGTCGGTATCACTGCCCGGTAGAGACTTTCCGCGCGCCTCGCTGCCGAACAGGATGATCGCAAGGGCTTCCGGCACGCGCTTTGCCAGCTCACCCACTGCCTCCTCCGTCCGACGTGCTTCAGCCTCGAACAGTTGCCGCAAGCATCTTACGAGGGGTGCTTCGACATTACTTAGCTCGTACGTGTGTACACGTCCGTACTCTCTCCGCATCAAGATACCTGACGCAGCCAATTCCCGGAGAGCTTTCCACCCGCGCGAGTATACCACCCTCGACCGCCGCACAACCTCTCGCATGCTTAGCGGCGTGTGTGCCTGACACAATACGCGGAGCACGGCTACCTTTGCAGGCGAGGAAAGTATCTCATTCAGCGGATGCAGTAACCGCATTACCAGCCTCACCCTCGAAGTCAGCAGACTGGACCTGCGACCGCTTGGTCGCCAGCCAGACCATATGACCGGCTGGCAAATCAATTATAAACTGCATAATTGCCATGCGTCAAAGAATGGCCGCACCTGTAAGTCTTCCGCCCTAAGCCGTAGCCTTACTCTGCACGAGCCAATGCGCTGCGGTGTGCCTTTTGCACCCTCCCATGCCGCAGCGTTAGCAGCAGGAGTAGCGTTAGCTGAGCGAGCATAGCGCTGTGCCTATGCGCGGCCGTGGGCGGCGGAGTTTATAGGAGCACGCACCATTATGCAGGTTCTGGTCGGTCTGCTGGGCCAGGGGAGGCACCCCTGAGAGCCTCCACCGTCTCTGCCGTGTTGTCGGCAATCTTAAAGAGCACCACAATCAGCTCGAAATAGATGCGCAGAAACAGTACGACGAGAAAATACACTATTCCCACGACCACTGGCCCCAGGATTAGCGCGGCCAGACCAGCCGCTGCGCCCTGTTGGAACCCACCTACCAGCAGACCTATCCAGAACACCATGGCCGCAAGGCCGTACAGCACCACCACGACCAGGTACAAAACGCCCATGACCCGTCGCGTAACGAAAACATCAAAGGAGCTATCAAACAGCATTGACAGTACACTGCGGGGACTTTCCATGAATCCTCCCTGCTCTGTAAGAGCACGCCTGCGGAAAGCACCTCTCTGTGCTCCCACTCATGGCATAGCTTCTTTCGCTGCCTGGGGTAGGCTTCCCTGCGGGACGCTGCCCCCAGGACAAAGCTCGCGTTTTAGCAGCGCTATGGGTCGGATTTTGTGTGTTGGCATTGCGCTGCTGGCGGTCTGTATCCTCAAATGGACGGGGGAAGCAGCACGAAAAAGTTTCTACAGGGTAGTCTGGAGGAGAGCCGTTTTCGGAAAAGGTTCCTGCTCAAGAAACCTCTCAGCAAAGGTCTCCGTGGGCGGTTTTCGGGCCAGCTCGGAGCTATCTCGACAGAAGCTCCTGTGGGGACTGTTACAAAAGCTGGCGATGGCTTATCCAGAACGGGGAGAGTGTACAACGCCGTCTGCCTGATATTTTACCTGCGAGCGCATCCGGGGTCCTGGGGAACGACTTTTACACGAGCCTCCTGAGAGAACTGCACACTTGGCCCCGCGCGAGCCTAATGTTGCTACGCGCCACAATACAAGTGTACACTTTCCTCGAGGATGTGGCAGGGAAGCTTTCGCCCAGAGCGCTGCAGAAGGCTATTGTACCGGCAGTTGGAGGTAGCATAATGCACGCCGAGATGACCAGGCACAAAAAAGGCTCGATAGTTTACAGGCTGGCGGCTATTGGCTTGTTGGCCACGGTGGCGCTGTTTTTAGCCGGCTGTGGCGGTGTGGCAAGCCTTCTTTGGAAGCTGGCCGGTGTCTTTGCTGCCGAGTACGCACGAGAGGCAGCTCGAGGTTATCTAACCGTCGCGGTTGATCCCAGCGGTATTGCCGAGGTTGTGCTTGTTGACCCGGCGCTCGGAGTGTTGAAGGGAACGGGCGAGGTAACCGAATCGGGCCGCTTGCAGGCTATCCTGACCGACCCCCAGTCTCAGGTCTCGGTAACGGTGAACGCACAGCTCAGTGCTCGCGGCACCACCGTGGAGCTTGTCGGGTCTCTGGACGGTGGCATTCAGTCTGAGAACCTCTCCGGCGATAAGGTAGCGGAGCCGACGGAGAATCCTTTTGCCGGCAACTGGTCCGGCGAATTCACAGGTGACGCGGCAGGAACCTGGGCGGCAACAATAGGACAGACTGGGGCCACGACATTGACAGTTCAGACCGCGGACGGTCCTGTGACCATGGTCGGGACCGTCGGGCAGGCTGGCTCCGTCTCTCTTGAGGCGGCTGTGCCTGGCGGAAAACTGGTCTGGGAAGGTGCATTCTATTTCCGTGAGGGAGAACCGGTTGCCGGGGGGACCTGGCGCGCTCCTGGAGACACGTCCGGCACCTGGACAGGCACTCGCGCGAGCCAGTCCGCTGGCTCCTGAGCCGCCTGCGTCAAACTGTTTCTGCCGTCGTACCGGCTGGCTGAACCATTTACCCGAGGGAGACTGTTACAAAACCTGGTGTCGGCTCACCTGGTCGGAGGAAACTGCACAATCCTGTACGACTGGCCTTTTAGTCGCGATTCCCTCTGGGGACCGGGGAAAATGACTTTTGCAAAAGCCTCTTCGGAGAGCAAAGAGCAAGGCGCGCAGAATCACCATGGTGGTCTGTCCGAAACCCGGCGTTGACCTATACCGAGCCACAAAAGTGTACAAAGTTGTGTGTTTGAGCCTTCGCCCTGGCGCCCGTCTCCCAAGCGCTGCAGAAGCTTTTCGAACATTATCCCTAGATGACTGTTGCAAAACCTCGTTTTCACCGGCGAGCTGTTCCTGCGGAATATAAGTTGCCGGCATAAATCTGTGCCGCTCACGGACTGGGAGCCGCGCTCAGGTGAGTTTTGCAACAGTCTCCTTAGAAAACCGGCTGGTCTCCCTTCCCGCTAGCGATAGGGGGCTCAGGATGGACGGCTAAAAGAGCCAGGCTTTCCACTTCCCCTGCTCTCACGGTCGCGCCAGGGGTCAGGACGGATGGGGTGAGCGGCCAGGCCTGCCAGTCCCCGCTCACGCTCGCGCCAGGGCAGGATGATCTCCCAGGCCGCCACTGCGTCAGTTCGCCGGTCGCCGACGCTTCCCCAGCAGGTAAAAAACACTTCCCCACCTTCCTGGGTCCAGTCCGGCAGCCCCAGCCCCTGCAACCGGAAGCGCCCATCCCCGTAACTGGCCAGATGCACCTTCGAGGCGTGCCGTGG
>JANZZA010000425.1 GCA_026419655.1 Armatimonadota bacterium
ATTACGCCCGACCAGCCCGCAGCGCAAGGGACCGAAGCACAACGCAGGGCAATTGTTTATGGCGTTTTAAGCGTGCGACATGTAGTCGCTCCCTGGTGGGTAGAGCTGAAAGGGCCGGCATGGAAACAGGCCTGGGCGCAATGGCCGACAAGGGTGTGGGAAAACCTTATGGTTCAGCCCGAAGCGCGACTGGTAGGTCTGGCGAGAGAAGTACGCAGGGGAGCAGAAGCCAGACAACTGGCCGGGCAGGGCACCGAGGCTTTGCTACGATCGGCGCCGGCAGAGCTCGCGGGAGAAAGCGGGGGCAGGGTGCCCGCCCGGGCTAATGGGGCCATACTCCGCTACCAGCGAGCACCAGGGTTCTGGCGCGCAACTGCGAGGGCCGACAGCAAGGCTCTACTGGTGATAGCTAACCACGCCTACCCGGGCTGGCGAACCTACGTAGACGGCCAACCGGTGGAACAAGCGCGGGCCTATGGCTTGCTCCAGTGCGTTCCCGTCCCCGGCGGTATGCACGAAATAGTCGCCATCTACTGGCCAACAGTCTCCGTTATCGGGGGATTCGTGAGCGCAGTAGCAATCGCGGTAGGGGTGGCCCTGGCGAGCATTGCGATTGCACCCTTGAGCGGTGCGAGGAGCTGACACCCGGCTTATCCCCGGAGGCGCGGCAAGTTTCCCGGTCAGGGATTTATTACCCAGACCGTAGGCCTGCTCTCAAGCTGGTCTATCGCCTGGCGGTTAAGGAATATGAAGTTCCCGGCTTCCCGGCGCACCTGCCAGTCGGTAGGCAAGTCATCGAGAAAGTCGCCCAGGGTGCCGACGTCGAAGCGAGCCGAGTAGCTGGTCTTGTAGTGCATGGGGACTACGACGGCAGGCTGGAGTTTGCGGATGACCTCGACAGCTTGCTTCGGCCCGATGGTGTAGTTGCCACCCACGGGCACGAAAAGAACGTCTACGGGCTTTAGCTTTTCCGCCTGCTCGTCAGCCAGCACCTGGCCCAGGTCGCCGAGATGGCACAAAACGATGCCATCCTGCTCCCAACGGTAAATGACCGTGTCCCCGCGAGCTTTTACCGCTTCACTGGACCAGTGGGGTGCCTTGACGCCGAGGATGGTCAGCTTGCCCGCCTGGAACTCTCCATCCCTTGCGATGAAGGCCTCGCGCGGGCACTCCACAGCCTTGCAGTTGGCATGGTCGAAATGAGCATGGCTGGCCAGGCAAACGTCTGCCTGCCACTTGGGCATTGGATACCCTACGCTCTCGTCGTAGGGGTCAATGACTACCCGAAAGCCCTCGCTGTCCTGCACCGTGAAGCAGGCGTGGCCATGGTAAAGGATTGTCACTCCTTTGGGCTGCTCGGCCATATTGGTATCCCCCTGTCCCTGACGACTGCAGCCAGTAAGGAAAAGCACAGCCGCCAGTACGACAAGCTGGCGACAGGAGTGCCCTGGGTTCATAATCAAACTGAGGCCCCTTGCGTCCATCGCCAGCACTCACGCCCCGTCAACTATCAAGCAGATGTGGTGCGAAAGGTTCAAGGTAATCCCGCCACCTGGGGTTGCTCAATGCGGCGCGGAAGGTGGAATAGCTCAGATACGGTATAAGCCTGGGCTTTTGAGGACGGCGCAAGAGCCTGAGATTAACCTGTTCCGGCGTGCGATTGCCCTTCTTGTGATTACACTCCGGGCAACAGGCCACGAGATTCTCCCAGGTATGCGTACCGCCCTGTTCCCGCGGGATGACGTGGTCAATAGTGAGGGTGCGGCTTTCACGCCCGCAGTACTGACATCGAAAGCCATCTCGGGCCAGGATACCACGGCGGGAAAGTTTCAGCTCTGGCAGAGGCCGGCGGACGAGATAGTTCAGACGCACTACGGAGGGCATGCGGAAGCGGCGAGTGGGAGTCGTGACGTACTCGGAGTCCTGTTCGACGACAGTGGCTTTCCCCACAATCACCAGCGACATGGCCCGCCGCCAGCTCGTGACATTGAGCGGCTCATAGTTCTGATTCAGCACAAGCACTTGCCCGGTCATGTTCCGTCCCACCCCACCTCCGCAAAACAAACGGCCCGCGGGCAAGAAGGCTCACGCGGGCCGCCCTTCGCGCCGGTCTGCCCCGCCCACAAGTTGGTAGAACTGATATACGTGTCCCGCCATTCGCGGTCTGCAATACCAACAATCCGCCATTATCCACACCGGCGCCATGGTACTCTCAGCGCGGCGCACTGTCAACTTAAAGGAGACAGTATGACTCCCCGCCCGCCTTCGAAGGTGGGTGAAACTTAGCCCCGCACTGCCGGGTGGTGTATCGTTTTGTCGGAGCGCCCGCTTCATATCCCCAGATTGGCCGAGAGTTGCAAAGTATAAGCTGGTTGGGTTACCATGCCCACGTGCATAAAAGAAAGTGAGAACTTCCTCGCGAGGCAAAAGGGAGGTTAGCCGAGATGATGATCTCCGAGACCATGGCGGCGAAGCTCAACGAGCAGGTCAATGCCGAGTTTTACTCTTCCTATTTGTACCTCGGGATGGCGTGCTGGTTTGACGGCCAAAATCTCAAGGTCTTCGCCCGGCGCTTTTTCCAGCAGGCTGAAGAAGAATGGGAGCACGGGATGAAGATACTCAAGTACCTGCTGGAGGTTGGCGCGGCGGTGCAGCTCAAGGAAATCGCGTGCCCAAAGCAGGACTGGAAGTCGCCTGAAGAAATCATCGAGACCACGTACAACCACGAAATCCATGTAACCAACCTTATAAACGACCTGATGCGGGCCGCAGTCGAGGAAAGTGACTACGCGACGCAGAGCTTCCTGAAGTGGTTTGTGGACGAGCAGGTTGAAGAAGTGTCGAGCATGAACGAGCTCCTGGCACTGGTGAGGATGGCCGGGCCGGAGCGGATAATGCTGGTAGAGCAGCGCCTGGCCGCGATGATGGGCTAAAGGCCGCAACTGCGGTCACGTCAGTCGGTTGGCCCGCTTGTTGCTTTTCTACCGTCCGGGGCGCGGCCCGCGCCCGCCTGCGGGCGGTATTTCTTTTGGTGGCGGGCGTAGGCTAGTCTGCTCGCGGGTCCTCTTGGCCCTGGACAGATTCTCCTGCGCACAGCAATGCCCCACACAACCACTTCTTTCCCGGCCAGCGAGCACGGGCTTGACCTTCGGCGGGCGCAGCTATATCTTCGCAAGGGTGGGACTTCTTGGCCCAGGTCTCCCAGGCGATTAAGCAACCCGTGTCCCTTTCGCGAGCGGTTACGCCCCGGGCCATCGCTCTCGGCCTGGCTGGCATCGTCGGTGTAGTTTTCTTCATCCACTGGGCTGAAATCATCGTCTCGGCGCGTGGCCACTCAGCCCTGGCCAACACCAGCATTCCCGTGGGCGCCTTTGACGCCCTCCTGGTCCTCATGTTCCTAAGTGGCCTGCTGAGGCATGTGCGCCGGGCCTGGGGCCTCTCCGAAGGCGAGCTGGCCGTCATTTACGCGATGATGGCCGTAGCTACGGTGCTGGCGTCGTCCGGTGCGATGCATTTTCTCATCCCGGCCCTTGCCTCGCCCTATTACTTCGCTTCGCCGGAGAACAAATGGGAAGTCTTGTTCCACCGCTACCTGCCCTCGTGGATTTGCCCGCCGGACTCGCCGCTGCTGCGACGTTTCTTTGACGGCGGGCCGATACCGGTGAACCTGTGGCTGGGGCCGTCGCTGGTATGGTCGGCTTTCTTGTTCGCCTTTGCTTTCTGCACGCTTTGCGCGGCGGCGCTGCTTCGGCGCCAGTGGATTGAGCGTGAACGCCTAACCTTCCCGACGGTCAACGTCGTTTTGGAAGTCACCTCATCGCGGGCTTCCTTTTGGTGCAGTCCGGCCGCCTGGATTGGCATGGCTATCCCCTTCGCCATCGGCACGCTCAACACCATCGCCGTGAATTATCCTACTGTGCCGCGGCTGGAGGTACGTCACATTGATATTTCTTCCGCTTTTCGGGGAGCGCCGTGGAATGCAATTGGCGGCCTGTCGCTGTCGTTTTATCCCTTCGTGGTGGGCGTGGCGTATTTGCTGTCTCGAGAGGTCACCTTCTCGTGCTGGTTTTTCTTCTTGTTCGAGAAAGCGCAAAGAGTGCTGGGGGCGGTTTTCGGTCTGGAGAACTGGGGGCGGGGCGGCCTGTCGCGGTTTCCCTTCGACCAGCACCAGGGCGCCGGGGCATTTCTCGCGCTCACTGCCGTGGCCCTGTGGATTGGCCGGTCGGAGCTGGCAGCTCTATTCAGGTCGGGGCTGGGGTTGAGGCGTGCCTCCGATAATGCAGCGGGGCCACGCTGGCCTGCGCCGGGCTTTCTGGTCTCCTTTATCGCGCTTGTGGTCTTTGGTCGGGCCGCAGGAATGAATCCAGTACTGGCCACGGTGCTCTTGCTGCTGTCGCTGGCCTATCTTACTGCGGCGACGCGCATCCGGGCCGAGACAGGAGACGCATGGCTTTTCGGGCCGCTGGTAGACCCGCAAACGCTCATCACCACGGCGCTGGGCACTCGCGCCCTCAGGCCCCAGGACCTGACGGCAATGGCGTATCTATCAGTAGTGACGACCTTTGACCTGCGCTGCACGTCCATGCCACATCAGCTTGACGCCTATAAGCTGGCGGAGGTGCGTGAGATCCCGCCTGGGAAGTTATCTGCGGTGCTTGTTGCCGCGCTGGCGATAGGAATACCGGTGGCGTTTTGGGTGGGCCTGTGGGTCTGGCACCACATAGGTGCCCTGGCCGGCGATGCCTGGCGACTGGCCATGGGCCGCCGGCCCTTTGAAATACTGGGAAGTTACCTGCAGATGCCGACCCCTGCTGACCTGCCTGCGCTAGGCTTCGTCGCTGGCGGCTTTCTTGTGACCGTGGCACTTGCCGTGCTGCGCAGCAAGCTTACTGCCTGGCCCTTCCATCCTGTTGGCTACGCGGTCGCGGGCACAATCAGCATGGGCAACCAGTGGTTCCCCTTCCTGATTGCCTGGGCGTGCAAGAGCCTCGTTTTGCGCTATGGCGGCCCAAAGCTGTACCGCCGA
>JANZZA010000472.1 GCA_026419655.1 Armatimonadota bacterium
ACATACACCAGCGCGCCATCTTGACGCACCCCCTTTTTCCCTAGCGCACGGGCCATGCCCTGCCGTCGCACAGGCAATTTCCCATTCTTAAAATACCACCAGGTGCGGCGCGTGGTAAAGTACGTCCCTGGCTGTCTCTTCCTGTCTCAACCGCCCCTGGGCCACCTATCCCATCCGTCATTTCACACAAAATACTTGACACTATCGGCCCCGCCCGGTGCTACTCAGGTGCCCCTTTTGTCAGGTGTTGCGGCTGGACCGGATGATTTCAAAGCGGTGGGACGGGCAGCGGCCGGCCCTCAAGGGCAGATTGGTGCGCCAGGAGACATGCCTGGGCGCTCTTGGCGCCCTCTACGGCATCAATCAGAGGCTGCTCGTCCCGCAGTATGCACAGGGCGAAGTGGCATGCCTCAGCCTCGAAAGGATGCCCTTGCTGAGGCGGCACCGGTATTTCCATCCAGGCCTCGTTGCCGTCAAGGCACAAACGATTGCCGCGCACCGTGCCCGTAGTGCCGTGGACGCACAGGTTGTACCACTCCACCATCGGGCTGACCGTTCCGTAAAGAGCCGCCACCTTGCCCACCGCGCCACCGGCAAACTTAAACAGCGCCGCTTCCGTTGTCGGCTCATGCATCTCCTTGTAGGCGATATGGTTTGCCATCCCGTACACTTCCACTATATCGCCAGCAAACCACCGCAGCAGGTCCAGGGGATGCACGCCCCCACTGAGGATGGGTATCTCAATAGTTACCTTCCACTTTTCCATGTACTTCTGGTAGCGCAGGTCGTGGATGTAGTCGGCTTCCAGGTAGAAGATCTCGCCGAGCTGGCCGTTGTCAATCATCTTGCGCACGAAGCTGAAGAGCGGATGAAAACGCAGCACCTGGGCAACCATGGACTTGGTCGAGGCAGCCCGGGCCGCTTCAACCATCCGCGACAGGTCTTCCAGGCTTGCGGCCATGGGCTTCTCGACGATGACGTGCTTCCCGGCCCGAAGCGCCAGAATAAAAGGCTCGGCGTGCAGGTGGTCGGGCGTGTGCACCGAGATTATCTCCGCGTCTGCCCGGTCCAGAATCTCGTAGCCGCCGTAGCCATCCACCGAGAAACGTTCGGAAGCCGCCCGCAAACGCTCCGGGTCGAGGTCGCAAACCGCCCGCAAGTCCGTGTAGGGACACGACTGATACGCCTCGCACCAGGCCAAGCCATTATGCCCGAGGCCGATGACTCCGACGCCGAGGCGAGCCATGTAAACGACGCCTCCTCAGACAAGCAGCGCCCGACCCGCCTCTTATGGGGCCGCGCGCTCGTGCTTGTAGGCGTATCGCTCTGAATACTACTTCACGCACATTCTGTGCAGGCTGTGCCGCCCCAGACGACCCCTGTCTACATGTCGGCGGCGGTGGGCTCCCAATATTCCGCGGTGTCAATGGCGCGCTCGCGGTACCACTTCACATGCCCGTCGAAGAAGCCAAAAACGGTGCCATCGTTGTGGCGCTCGGGAAGCCCGTTGGCGGAGAAGCTGGTGTCCTGCGGCGCGAGGCAGATGTCGTTACCCGGGTCAGTTGCCCACCAGCAATCGGGGTTGGTGCTATTAGGACTGCGCGGCCAGTCGGCGCCCGACCCGACCTGCACGCGGATACCTTCTGGCGGTACGTCGGCTATTAGCACTTTACGCGCCGCATCCCACACTCGCCCCAGCGACATGCCGCTGGCGCGATAGTTCATCGCGTAGCCTGGCCCGCTGTCTTTTCGGTCGGGGCAATAGAGGATCTGATAGTTACGCGTGTAAGGGTAGATGGCCTGATACCACTGAGTGGTGAGGTCCAACTGACCGCGGGGAATGGCTTCGTCGTAATCTTCAGCATACATCAGGTTGGCCAGCACAATTTGCTTGACATTGGAGATGCACGCTGCCTGGCGGCCCTTAGCCCTGGCTCTCGAAAATACTGGCATCAGGATTGACGCCAGTATCGAGATAATGGCTATGACGACGAGCAGCTCGATGAGCGTGAAACCGCGTCTGGTCATCACCATGGCCTCCTCGGCGCTCAGCGCCACTATGCTTACCAACCCCTCTTGCAAAGAAAGACGCTTCTCTGAATCAAAGGTTCGTCCATTTTGAGCTTATCCCTTCCCTCGGGCCTTCAAACTCGGCCGTGCGCGCGAAGGACGGGTCCATGGCGGCACGAATACCACCGCCGCACCACGCCTTAAAATCGTGACCTGTTTTCGCGAGGAGGACTAAGCATGAAGTGGTCACTGCATCCGGTGATTCTGGGTGGCTCGCTTTGCTTCGAAGAACAGCTCGCCCTTGCCCGTGATGCTGGCTATGACGGCCTGGACGTGGACATAAGCTACCTGCACGGCGTGGCCGCGGAGAGGGGCTTGACCTGTGTTCAGGACCTGTTTGCAAGCTACGGCGTGGTGCCGGCGGGGACTGGTTTGCCGATGGACTGGCGGGTGCCGGAAGACGCCTTTTCGGCGGCCATGGGCGACTTGTCTGCGATGGCAGAAACAATGGCTGCCCTGGGCTGCCCGCGCACCTTTACCTGGATGCCGCCGAGCGTTGGCGGCGCCCCGGACGATTTTCGGCATTTTGTGGTGACGCGCTTCCGCCAGATTGGCCGTGTCCTGGGCGATCATGGCGTGCGTTTTGGTTTGGAATGGATAGGCCCGCCGTCCTGCCGGACCTCCGGCACGCCCTTCATCCACAAAATGGCCCATGCCCTTCAGGTCATTGACGACATCGGCCTGGACAATTTGGGGCTGCTCATTGACTCCTGGCACTGGTTCACTGCTCAGGATACGCTGGAAGAACTGCGGGCGCTCCGGCCCGAGCAAATCGTTCATGTGCACTTTGTTGACGCCCCCGACAGGCCCCTGGCCGAGCAGATTGACATGGAGCGCGAAATCCCGGGGCGAGGGATCATCCCGCTGGTAGACTTTTACCGGGCCTTGCGCGACGCAGGCTACCGGGACTTCCTTGCCGTCGAGATTTTTGGGGCTGGCTTGCGCGATATGCCACCACGGGAGGCGGCGGCTGTGGTTAAAGCTTCCTGCGACGAGATTGCCACCAGGGCCGGAGGACCCTCGGCGCAGAGCTAAACACTCCTGTGTGGGTGAGTAGCCCGAGGGAGTCAAGTAGGGACAAGTATAGGGGAGTATTCGGTTTTCTAAGGTGACTGTTGCACAACTCACTGTTGCGCACGGTGACTTCCCTGGCGAGATACAAACTTGGGGCCGCAACGATAACGCCTTCTGCCCCTGTCAGCCCGAAAATGGGCGTTTTGCAACAGTCTTCAGGGATGCTGTTACAAAAGCTTCTGCAGTGCCTGGGAGATGCGCTCCGAGGCGAAAGGTGAGGCAGACAAGTCTATACACTTTTGTGGCCCTGTATAAGTCAACACCGGGTTTTGGACGGGCAACCAGGGTCATTGTCCAGCCCTTACCCTTTGCTGCCCGAAACAAAATCATCGGTAACCTCAATACTCCCCAGTGCTCGCTTTTCACACAGGCTCCCTGCGCAGGCATGCTTGGGTGCCGGTTCCCGGCGTTCCCAGGTCTGAGAAAGCTTCCGGCTCTGCGCTCCGGAGTGGCCCTGCTAGCCATTTGTGCCTGTGTTATACTCCCCTGAGCGCGCAGCCCTGGGCTTAGCAGGTGGAGCCGGATGGGTCCTTCTCGGCCAGTTGTCGTTGCCTATGCCGACCACGCCAGTGAGATTGGCGGCGCCGAAATAAGCCTCCAGTTATTGCTGCGCCACCTGGACACAAGGCTCTACCGCCCCCTCCTGCTACATTCGCGTGGTGCGCCATGGGTGAACGCTATTGGCACCGAAGAGGCTCTGCGGGCGGCGATATTCAGCCCGGAATCAGGAGTTTTCCGCCCCCAGCGCGGAAAGATCAAAGCTAGCCTCATAGCCAACTTTGGCTTGCTACTTCGCGCCATCAGCCCGGTCGTAGCCAGTTGTCGTGCTCTGAGGCTTTATCGTCCTGTTCTGGTGCATACGAATACTCTTAAGTGTCACCTGCTGATAGGCCTCGCCGCTCGACTCTGCAGGCTTCCGCTCATATGGCACCTTCGCGACATTGTCCGCGAGCCTCAAGCCGCCGCCCTGCTCTCCCGCGCGGCGAAGTTCCTCAGGCCCACCATCATTGCCATCTCTAAAGCCGTGGCTGCTCAGGTGGCCGACCTGGGTTTGCCCGTGAGAGTCATTTACAATGGCGTCCCTTTGGAAGATTTCCGCCCGGGGCCGCCGCCAGCCGGCCTGAGGGAGAGTCTCGGGCTGCCACCGTGGGCACGAATACTGATTTGCGTCGCTCGCCTCACGCCGTGGAAGGGCCATGAGAAGCTGTTGCGGGCCATGCCCCTGATACTTTCCCGCGAGCCGACTGCCCGCCTGATTGTCGTTGGAGCCGTGGCCTTCTGGTCCGAAGGTTACGTGGAAGAGCTCCAGAGTCTGGCCAGCGAGCTCGGCATCTCCCACGCAGTGGTCTGGGCTGGCCACCGGGCAGACGTCCCCGACTTGTTGCGGCTGGCCGAGGTTTTCGTATTGCCGTCCAAAGACGAGCCTTTTGGCCGGGCCATTTTGGAAGCCATGGCAACGGGAAAGCCCGTAGTCGCTGGCCGCACAGGCGGCGTGCCTGAGATCTGTCCCGACGGCGAAGCTGGCTACCTTGTTGACCCCGACAGCCCTCAGGAAATAGCCGACGCCACCCTGGCCCTGCTCTCCGATCCGGACCGCGCGAGGCAAATGGGGGAGAAAGGGTTTCTTCGGGCGCAGGAGCTTTTCGACGCTGCGACCACAGCCGCCCAGGTGCAAAACCTTTACCACGAAGTCCTGTCGGGCAAAATTGTTTGAGGACTCCATGTTCACGCCTTGTCAGACCTGGTGGGGCTGCATTGGGCCCGAAAGAAACCGCCGTCGCAGTCCTCCTCGCAGGCCTTGTCGCACGGTGGGGGCCCCTTGCAGCGGAAAAGGCAAACGCATCGCGCCGAAGGCAACAGTAACATGGTTTTTGGGGCCCCGTGCGGTGCAAAGTTCTTTCGTGGGGATGCTTATTGTAAGAGGGGAGTATTCAGCTTACTCAGGATTTTGTCTCGGGGAGGAAAGAATACGGCCCGCAGAATTGCCCTGGTGGTCCGTCCCAAAACCGGGTGTTGGTTTATTCAGGGCCACAAAAGTGCGTAAAGTTGTGTGTCGCACCTTTTAGCCCGGAGCGTATCTCCGAGGCGCTGCAGAAACTGTTACAACAGTCTCCTCAGAACACCGAACACTCCGTTGTGAGAGTGCACTGTTGTGCGTGACCCTGGCCCGGACAAAGGGCCTCGCGGGTGCTAGCCTGACCCGTAAAGAGACTGGCCGACGCGCCACGGGAGGTTTCGCAGCAATCAGTACGAGAGGCGTCTCCGATAAGAATTGTGGCGGCGGTGCGGCCGTTTTCCTTGGACTGACCTGAGACAAGGCGCTAAAGGAGCCGAGTGGTTACGCAGAAGGGCAGCAGGTTGTCACCGGGACGCGTGCGAAGTATATTTGCGGCGTTGTGGTACGACTGCCGCTGCATTCCTTCTTGTAATAGCCATGAGTACACGACAAATGGGCCTGATGATGGTGGGTGCGCTGGCGGGAGTGGTAGTCGGCGCTGTGGGACTGCTGATGGTGTTTCGGCAGTGGGGAGAACAGATCCAGGATAATGGTGCTCTGATGCTTGTCCTGGTCATGGGGTTCGTAGTTGGCGGGCTGGTGGGCGGCGCCTACGGTATGCAGGCAATCCTTTACAGGACCGAGCGTGCCCGCAAAAGACAAAAGAAGGAGAAAACGAGCAGCAAGAACAAGCGGCGGCGTTAGCACGCCGCCGCTTTTTGCGGGGCAGGGAGCGGCGCACGCGCCGCTCCAAACCTCGGAATTCTGATAGTGCAGCACCGACTGAGGGTCTCTGAAAGCCGTCGGCCGGGCAGCACAGATATGTATTACCTTGTTACCCTATCGGCCAACCGCTCAAACTTCCAGCGAGTATGTTCTTCGCTGACCTTGCAGGGGAGAAATGCAATGGACGACATCATAGCCAACATCAAAGCCCGAGCGGCGCGTGACCTGAAACTCATCGCGCTACCGGAAACGAACGACGACCGCACCTATTTGGCAGCGGCGCGGATCGTCGAGGAAGGGTTTGCACGCGTCGCCCTCGTAGGTGAGAAGCATGCCGTTGAAGAGAGAGCACGCCAGCTTGGCGTCCCCCTCTCGTCCGTCGAACTGGTGGACCCAACCGAGGAGCCTATCCGGCGGCGTTGCGCGGATTTGTATTATGAGCTGCGAAAGTCGAGAGGCCTGACGCAAGAGCAGGCATGGGAAGAATCCGCAAACCCCATGGTAGCGGCGGCATGTCTGCTAAAGCTGGGCGAGGTAGACGGTGCCGTAGGCGGAGCGGCGCACAGTACGGCGGAGTGGGTGCGGCCCCTGTTACGCATCGTGAAGGCAGCCCCAGGTGCCCAGACAGTATCAAGCTGCTTCATAATGGTCACCCAGCAGGCACACATGGGTGTCCGGGGAGCCTTCATCTTTGCCGACGCCGGCCTGGTGCCCCAACCGACCAGCGAGCAGCTATCCGAGATAGCCATCACCAGCGCCGAAAGTGCCCGCCTTTACCTTGAGGCCGAGCCTCAGGTGGCGATGCTTTCCTTCTCGACTTGGGGTAGCGCCAGGCATCCGGACGTGGACAAAGTGCGCGAGGCGACAAAGCTGGCTCAGGCGGCTAGGCCGGACCTGAACATTGACGGGGAGATTCAGGCCGACGCTGCCCTCGTGGCAGAGGTGGCGGCGCGGAAGTGTCCAGGCAGCCCGGTAGGCGGGCGGGCCAACGTGCTAATTTTCCCAGACCTTGATGCGGGCAATATCGGCTACAAGCTGGTGCAGCGCCTTGGCGGCGCTGGCGCCTATGGGCCGCTGCTTCAGGGACTGGCCAGGCCCGGCATGGACCTCTCCCGCGGCGCCTCGCCGGAGGACATCGTCAACGTGGTGGCAGCAGCAGCGCTGCGCGCCGTGGCGGGCCTCTGACCCTGAAAGCCTGGCCCCCGGCCCCCTCACCACCAGGCCTGCGAATAGACAATGATTGATCTGGCCCCGGCTCTGGAACTGGTCAGCGAGACGGCCAAGAGCGGTGCAATGTCAGGAGCCGCCGTGGTCGCCGGCCGGCCCCCACAAAGCATGACCTTCGGCGCGCGGTTTGATACTCGTGCACAACCGGCCCTCCAGATAGTCTCTCCCTTCACGCTCTTCGACATGGCATCCCTGACCAAGCCGCTCGTGACGGCTGCGCTGGCGGCCAAACTCATACAGGCCGGCGACCTCAAGCTTGATGCTCCGATCAGGAACTACCTGTCAGCTTTTACGGGCGGCGGGCGCGATGAGGCCACAATCCGCGACCTCTTGACGCACTCGTCGGGCCTTCCTGCGTGGAAAAACTACCTCGCCAGCCCGCCGACGGCAGCCCGCAGTCGTCGGGAACGTCTGCAAGCGGTGGTGGCCGACATCTGTGCGACGCCCCTGGTAGCAAGACCAGGCGAGAAGTTTATCTACTCGGACCTGGGCTTCATTCTCCTCGGCGCAATAATCGAGAACATCACGCAACTGTCGCTGAGTCGGGCGGCGGCAAGGGACGTGTTTGGCCCCAGTGGAATGAAGTCTGCCTGCTTCAAGCCGAAGCGGTGCCTGCGCGAGCAGTGTGCACCCACGATAACGGCGGACGGCGAGGTCCTTCAGGGAGTCGTCCACGACGAGAACGCCCGGTATCTTGGCGGTATAGCCGGCCATGCCGGGTTGTTCGCGGCGCCTGCGGACGTAGCTTCCTTCTGCACGATGCTGCTTGCCGGCGGGCTACAGGAGGGCCGACGGGTTCTTTCTCCTGCTGCCATCGCTGCTATGACAACACCCCAGGCCCGGCATCCGGGCCAGGCCCGCGGGTTGGGGTGGGACATAGACTCTGACTACGCCGTGCAGGTGCGGGGGAAAGTATTCCCGCCGCGCGGCTTCGGCCACACCGGCTATACGGGCACCTCGGTCTGGATAGACCCGCCTTCGGGGACCTGGGTAGCTGTGCTCGCCTTTGGCGTGCGCCCGACCAAAGAATCCCGGGAGGCTCTGGCACGGCTGCGGCGCGGCGTGGCTGACGTCGTTGCCCGGCAGGTACTGGGGCGCGGTGCGAAAAGGCGCCGCGTATCGGTCAAGCAACGCCCCGTTGTTACTGGTCTGGAGGTCGAGGAGAGCCGGGGCTGGCCATCCCTTCGCGGCAAGCGGGTAGGCGTGCTAACCAACAATTCCGCAATAGATTCCCGGCGCCGGCATCTGCTGGACCTCCTTCGCGCGCATCCGCAAATAACCCTGGTCCGGCTTTTCGCCCCCGAGCACGGCCTGGAGGCCACCCTTGACCAGCCCTTCGGCGACGGTGCAGACCCCAGGACCGGCCTGCCGGTAATCTCGCTGTACGGGAAGAAACAGGCACCGTCGCCGGAAGACCTGGCCGACCTTGACGCGATTGTCTTCGACGTGCAGGACGCGGGGGTGCGCTTTTACACGTATACGGCAACCCTCGTGCTGACCATGCGGGCAGCCGCTGCGGCAGGTGTGGAAGTCGTTGTTCTGGACCGGCCCGGCTTGCTGCGCGCGGACATGGTTGACGGTCCCTTGCTCGACCGGCCTTTCAGCAGCCTGGCGGAATACCATCCCCTGCCGGTAGTCCACGGCCTCACCGTCGGGGAACTGGCGCGGTATGCAAACCAGGAGTACAGCATCCATGCGCGGCTGACGGTGGTGCCGTGCGAAAACTACCGTCGCCACATGTGGTTTGAGGACACTCTGCGCCCGTGGGTGAATCCCTCGCCCAACCTCCGCAGCCCGAAAGCGGCCATCCTTTATCCGGCGATCGGGATGCTTGAGCGCTGCAACGTCTCGGTGGGGCGCGGAACCGAAGAACCCTTCGAAGTTTTCGGTGCGCCCTGGGTTGACGGTGGCCAATTGGCGCGCGAGCTGAACAACATAGGGCCCCATGGGCTGAAGTTTGAGGCAGTCGAGTTCACGCCCGCGACGCGGGAATTCCAGGGCCAGCAATGCCAGGGATGTCGAGTCCTGCTCGAAGACCGCGACGCCTACCGGCCCGTGGTTGCGGGACTACAGATTGCGCTTTCTCTTGAGCGGTTGTGGCCGGGACAGCTAAACCTTTCGGCTCTTGGTGGACTGCTGGGCGACCGCGCAGCCGTGGAGATGCTTGGCGCCGGCACTCCTGCGGAAGTGGTCGCCACACGCTGGAAGGCTTCTCTCGAGGCTTACCTGGCGCGGCGGGAGACTTATCTGCTGTACTAGACGGGCTGCGCAGACACAAGCCAGCGTTACTCTTGTGAGACTGTTGCAAAACCCGGCGTCGGCTTACCTACGGGGAGGAAAGTGCACAACTCTTTATGACTTACCTTTTGCCCGCGATTTCCTCCGGCGGTGGGGAAAGCGATTCTTGCAACCGTCTCCTCTTATGGCTTCTGCTTGCGCTACCGAAGCAGCGGCACCGTTGGCACACCTCTGTCCTACTCTGGCAAGAACTCTGCCGCAAAAGGCCTGTGGCGGCAGCAGGTTAGAAAAGTTCGGGGAGAGCGCCTTCGGCAGAACCTTTTACAAAGAGGTCTTTTCCCCAGGCGGCTGTTGCATGACCTGTCTTCGCGCGTGCTGACTTCCTCAGTGAGCACAACCCTTGGGCCGCAAAGGTAACTCTCTCTGCACTGAACAGTCCGGAAAGGGCCTTTTT
>JANZZA010000480.1 GCA_026419655.1 Armatimonadota bacterium
CGCTCATTAGTGATGATGAAACCGTCGCGCGTCTCAACGCAGTCGCACAGCCAATCCGTTTTGGGTGCATGGCCGATGGCGATGAACACTCCCTGCACAGACAGCACTGTGTCCTCGCCAGTCTGGACATTCCGCACCCGCACGCTTTCGACTCCTTCGTTGCCGCGGATCTCGACGACCACGCTATTCCAGATAAATTGGATGTTGGGCTTTGCGCGGGCACGGTCTTCCAGGTATTTCTCAGCTCTCAAGCGGTCACGCCGGTGAATTAGATAGACGCGGTCACAGATGTCGGAAAGGAATATGGCTTCGTCCACGGCGGTGTTTCCGCCGCCTACCACGGCCACCGTCTGCCCACGAAAGAAAAAGCCGTCGCAGGTTGCACAGTAGCTCACGCCCCGGCCAAAGAACTCCTCCTCGCCCGGCGCGCCGAGTTTTCGCGGCTGAGCCCCTGTAGCGACTATCACGGCAATGGCCCGCATGTCACCTTGGTCAGTATGCAGCGTCCAGCGACCGTCGTCGGCGCGGCTGATCCCCATCATCTCGGCGGTCACACATTCGGCACCGAATTTCTTTGCCTGTTGCATGACGGCCTGGGCCAGCTCCAGGCCGGAGATGCCTTGAGGGAAGCCGGGATAGTTTTCTATGTAGGCAGCCGTGGCCGTCTGGCCACCGGGCGCGGCCCTTTCCAAAACAAGGGTGTCAAGGCCGAAGCGCCGGGCATAAAGGGCAGCAGTGCACCCGGCCACCCCGGCACCCACAACTGCAACTTCACAATCGCGCAATGGCAAACCTGACACCTCCTCGGCCTGCGCCAGTGCCCCGAAGGAAATCGTCGCCTCACAACCGACATCGTCCCACCTTAAGGTCCCAGCCCCGGCGTGCGGCACAACATCATGGTGAAAGCCCAAGTCCCCCAGCGCCGGACAGTCCAAGCTGCTGGAGTATGGCCGCAATGTTACCGGCGTCCAGGAGCGCCTCCACGTTCTTGGTCAGAGGGCCGGCAACCACCTGACAGGCATCGCCTTCAGGTGAGCCTGCAGACAATCCCTGTGACGGAGCCACCATGTTGAACTGAGCTTTGCTCTGCGGCGGGACGTTGTAGATGGCCTGGACCCCCCAGGCGACGGGCGCCCCACGAATGAGCACCCAGCCCACCACCACGCCAGAGGTCGCTTCGTCCCCGTCGTTTATGACCTCGCCCCATATCTGATATTTGTGCTGCTCCTGGTCGCCATATCTCTGCTTGTCAATGAGCCTGGCCTGGTACCAGACCACCTTAAGGTCGCCCGGTTTCTTGGGTGGTGGCGGCGGTTGGGTCTGAGGCGGCTGAGCGGCGGTCACTTCAGGCTGGGGCGCAGGCGGTGGCTGAGCCGCGGTCACCTCAGGCTGTGGCGGCGGTGCAGGCACAGGCTGAGTCAACTGAGGCTCCGGTGCGGGCGGCTGCTGGGCCTCAACCACTGGCGGCTGAGGGAGCGGTGTCGGAACGGGCTGCGGCAGTTCGGGTGTAGCTGCTGGTGGCGCTTGGGCCTGCTGCACGCCCGGCCCCGGCCGCGCACGTGCCACTAGCCACCAAATCAGCACTGCCGCCAAAACAATGGCAGCCGCACCCACTGCGATAGCCAACGGGACAAGCAAGCGTCTTCGCTCGCGCGCGGCTTCCTCGGCTCGTGCCGGTGTGGGCGGCACTCCCGCGGCCTCAAGATGAGCCATCAGCGAGCGAGCATCCGGATTGTCAGGTTCAAGAATCAAAGCCCGCTCCAGCAGTGCCCTGGCTTTGGCTGCCCGGCCAGCGCCAAAATGGAGCGCAGCTAACTGCACGTAGGCCCAGGCGTCATCGGGCCGAATCTCGCAAAGCTCGCTAAGCGTTCTCTCGGCGGCATCGGTGCGGCCGAGTTGGACCAGAGCAGCAGCCCTTACCCTTAAGGCTTCGCCGCGCGGTGCCCCGCCGGCCAAAGCTTCGTCGGCCTTTGCCAGCGCCCCGGCCACATCCCCCACCTGTAAAAGCCTTTTAGCTTCCTCTAACGGGCCGTGAATATCCATAGCGCTACACTCCCCAGTGTCGGGCAGAATATTCGCGGCA
>JANZZA010000512.1 GCA_026419655.1 Armatimonadota bacterium
TGCTCATGCTGCCTGGCGAAGATGCGCTGACACCACCCACTGCGGTAAAGGCACGGCGGCCGCTATCTCCGCAGGGAGGACGAGAAAGTTTGGGAAGGGTGTCTGGGGGACAACCCCTTTCAAAGGGTGTCCCCCAAACACAAGGGCTCTCGGAGGTGCAGCAAGGGTGAAGTATAAAAGGCTGGGTCGTAGCGTTAGCTGGCTGGCGCGATATGCCGTCCTGTTGGGCCTTTGCGCAAGCCCGGGACTTTGCGACGCGGGTGGCACTTACAGAGACTGGCTGCAATATCGGGATTCAGCGCTCAAGGCGCCCAGTTTGGTCCGCTTCTATACCTTCGACGAACTATGGAACGACAACACGGCCGTCCTCAATTTAGCCGCGCAAGAAGCCCCCTTGAAGTACTCCTTCGTGCCCCTGGAGGGCCTGCCCGACGAGCATGTGACGCCGGTTGACAGCCGCTGGCCTGACAAAAAGGCCGTGCGCCTAGACCGGGGTGTTCTCTCGGGGCCGCCTTTCGAGCCGGGAGAGAAGGGCTTCACGGTGGCGGCCTGGGTGCGCACCCACGGAAAAGGTTCCCTGAGCGACCCACCAATATCCACCGGCGGCACAATTCTGTCCCAGGGCAGCGGTTATTACAGCGGCTGGCGGCTGACGATTCTTTACCCCCAGGGGCGTCTGGGGTTTGAGATAGGGCGCCCCCAAGGTTCCTTCGGCGTCGCCGCTGCCAATATGCCCGACGGCGCCTGGCACCATGTGGCCGCCACCTGGGACCGCCGAGAAGTGCGCGTGTACCTGGACGGCCTCCTGGTTGGCCGGGGCGAGTATGCAGGCGATTATACGCCGCCCGACCCGGCCATATTTAGGATAGGCTATGCCAACCACGGCTGGGGCTCGGCGATAATGGACGTGGATGAGGTAGCGGCCTGGAGCGAACCGTTGCCAGCCAGCGAGATACTGCGGCTAGCCTATTTCTGGGCGCCGCTGCCCCAGGACGCAGCCCAAGACTTTGCGGCCGCGGAAGAGGCCTTCTGGAGAAAGGATTTCGCCGCCGCGACGAAGACGTATCAAGCCTTGGCGGGCGAAGCCCGGCTAGCAGCCTGTTATCGTGCTTTGGCGCGCTTGAAGCTGGGGCAGTGCTTGGTAGAGCAGCACCGGCCTGGCGCGGCGGCGGAAGAATTTGTGGCAGTCCTGGATAACCGCGAAATACCAGAGGGACTCCGCTCCCTGACCAAAGAGCCGCTGGTGCACCTGGCTCTGCAGGGCGGCGCCCTGCCGCGCCGCGCCCTGGAAGCAATCCTCAACGTCCCAGGCCTGTCCCCGCGGGAGAAGGTCGCCGCCCACCTGAGCCTTGCCCGTGTCCTGCACCTGGAAGGTAAAGCCGCCGAAGCCAAGCAACACGAGGAGGCAGTCCTGGCCATGGAAGGGCTTACTTCTAGAGATAAGCTCAACCTCCGTCTGCAGGTTGCCCACGGTCTGGCAGCCAGCAAGGACTACGAGGGAGCCCGGGCGGAATACACGGCGGTGACTCAGTCTCCAGACGCTCCTGCCCATTACCGCAGCTACGCCCGACTGTGCATTGCACGCACCTACGTATGGGAGCGGAAGCTGGATGCCGCCCTGACAGAATATCGTGAGGTTGCCGCAATGGCCGAGGCGCCGGAAAGCCACCGCTGGGAAGCCGAGGACTGCGCCCGAGAAGTTGAGCGCATGAAAGCCGGCAAGCCCGCGCGAGACCCGGCCGCCTCTCGCGTGCAACTGCCACCCAAACCCCAGCCCGCCGTCACCTTCTACGTTTCTCCCACCGGCTCCGACGCCAACCCCGGCACCCAAGGCAAGCCCTTCGCGACGCTGGAGAAGGCGAGGGATGCAATCAGGGCGCTGAGGGCGGAAAAAGGGCTGCCGAAGGGCGGAATCGAGGTGGTTTTGGGCGCAGGAGAGTACAGAATCGGGCGGACTTTTGCTCTCACCGGAGAGGATTCGGGCACCCAGGATGCACCGATAACGTACCGGAGTGGCCCCGAAGGCGCCGCAAAACTGACCGGAGGCGTGTCTGTGCGTGGCTTCCAGCCAGTGCGCGACCAAGCCATCCTGGCCCGGCTGCCAGAGGAGGCGCGGGGGAAGGTGATGGCGGTTGACCTGACGGCGCTTGGGATAACGGACCTGGGGGAAATGAAGCCGCACGGAATGAGCCATGGGGCGCCGCCTACAATGGAGCTTTTCTTCAATGGCCAGGCAATGCCGCTGGCAAGGTGGCCCAATAAGGGCTTCGTCTCGGTCGCAGAAGTTACAGACCAGGGCGACCAAAACCAGGGGCCAACTTTCAGGGTGGATACTGACCGTTTTGGGCGCTGGCACCAGGCGATGGACCCGTGGGTGCTGGGTTACTTCGTTTATCTTTGGGCGGATGATACGTTGCCCGTAGCTCGATTAGACCCCGAAAGGCGCGAAGTGAGGCTGGGCATGCGCCCTGCATATGGGTCTGTAAGTCCTGGGGCCCCATGTCGTTTTCTGAATCTTCTGGAAGAGATTGACGAGCCTGGCGAGTGGTATCTGGACCGGAGCACC
>JANZZA010000523.1 GCA_026419655.1 Armatimonadota bacterium
CCACTATTGTAGAACAAGCCCTGGCTCCCGGTGCTCATGGGGACTGAGGTGGCATGGTGGACGCAGGGCACGCTTACCGCACCCGACTGCCGGTGCTCACGGGGACTGGGATTCGCCACAGCCGCCTGGCGCGTGTCATCACCCCGGCTCCCGGTGCTCATAGGTACCGGGGTGGAAAGTAACGAGGCGACGCGGCTCAGGCTACACGTGCTGGCAGCAGCGCACAGCGGGACCAGGCGGCGCACCACCGCAGACCTTGCTTTATGAGGAGCTGGCACGGCCGAGCCGTCGCGAAAAAGCCTGGCTGGGAAGGAGTGAAACAAAACAACTCTTCGCAGGCGACTGTTGCAAAAGTCTTTTCACCGCTATCCGGGCGCGCTCGCAGATAAGATAAAAGGTGGGGGCACAGAGCTGTATCTTCTCCCGCCTTGCAGAAGCCGAGACCAGCTTTTACAACAGTCTGCGCAGGAAGTCCTTGCGGAAAAGACCTCCAAAGAGGGAGCCTTCAGAGGCCTCCGTCGCGCCGAAAGACCGGGAAAGCTATCAATCGGCACGCGAGAGGATGACTCGGGCATGAGCATCCCCCGCCGCAGAAAAAGAAAGCGCCGGCGTCGTGTCGGGCCAGGGGGCGGAACTTGTGTCCAAATCCAGGGTGACCCAGGCTGACGTTATTGACGTCGTCCACACCCAATCGTCGCCTTCGTGGTCTGTGCGCAACCAAAAACGTAAAGCCGCCTCGCGGACCGGCCCCCATTCGCCAGGAAAGTTTGCAGGAAAGGCGGTGATGAGCTGCGCACCGTGGGCGTCGAAAAGCTGGGGGCAGTCCAGCCATTCGCCGTGGTAGCCCCGGACCTGTACTCCCCAGCCGCCCTCTTCGGCCTTTCGGCCAACAAGCCACAAGGTGCCGCCGAGGATGGGATAGTCGCACGCGACTGAGAGCTCCAGGTAGCCAGCCTGACCTCTTGCGGCAGGCTGCCACACCGCGAACTGTTCATTCCAGACAAGCCCCGTCGCGCGCCATGGCAACCAGTCTGCAGCAGTACTCGCCCGTACCGGGCCCACGCGCAGCGTTCCCTGGCCGTCGTCAGCAAGGGATATGGCCGACTGCGGCGGCAAGTCGGCGAGGGGACCGAGCTGTCCCTCATCCCAGGACAAAGTGACCTGCCGCGCGCCCCGGTCCGTCGAGACAGCAAAAGCTTGCAGCACGCCGCCGCTGTCGGGCAGAGCAAAAGTTCGCTGGCCCCCTGTGATGGGCGCATCGGCCTCGATCCCGGCAGGCGTGCTCCGCCATGCGGAACTATCATAGTCCGCGCCGCCATGGAACAAAGGCCACAGGGCCTTCCACAGGTCCGTCTCCCAGCCGCCCTCGGCCCGAGTGCCAATCAATCCATGCTCCCAGTCGCTCAATTGCCAGACTATGACCCACTCCGCGCCTGCTCGACGAGCATCCTCGATCGCGGCAAGGAGCTTCGCACCGCGTTCTGCGTCACGTCGGCGATTAGACAGTCCCAGCTCGCCGACCATGAGCGTCGCCGAAGGAACAAGGTCTCTGAGTTTGCGCCTGTCTCTTATACACATCTCCGAGCCCACGAGA
>JANZZA010000540.1 GCA_026419655.1 Armatimonadota bacterium
ACCGCCCGACCAGCAATCGGCAGGGAAAGGAAATCGCGTAACTGGGCTGCCTCGTGCATTTTGATGGTTGCCACTGCGAGCACTATGAGGGCAAGGCCTGCGCCGATGCGGGCAATGCGCGACGGCCTATGTCCTGGCCGCTGTAGCCTCTCCGGGAGTCCCTCCTCAGCGCGACGTACTTCAACTTCCGGGACCTCAGCCTCGCCTGTTGTCCCCAGGTCGTCCAGAAGAGCGCGTCGCTGGCCCAACCGCGCCAGAGCCTCCACGGATTCCTCGGGCACATGCATGTCAGTTGGAGCACTTTCCCCGGGCACGTGTACGTCAGGGGGAGGACTATCCTCGGGCACACGTAGGTCAGGTGGAGCAGTCTCCCCGGACACATGTCCGTCAGATGGAGCACTCTTGCCGGAGACATGTACGTCGGTCGGTGCACTCTCCTGCGGCTCTGCGACTTCTTGCGGCTGTGAGGCGGTCTCTTGAATCCCAACCTCAGGCTCTTCTGCCGGGCCCGGCTGGGCATGTGATAATGGCTGGTCCAGGGACTCCGTCGGCTTCTCTACTTCGTCAGCTACTGCTTCGATGATTTCCTGTTTCACCATTTCTTCCGTGCTTGTTGCGGCCAGGATTTCCTCGGGTGTGGCTTCTGCACAGGGTGCCGATGCCACGGCTTCTGCTGGTGGCGCTGTGGCAGATGGCTCCTCCGGCGTCTCCAGGCCAAGCTCGCTGCTTTGGGCCTGGGATTGCTCCGCGACGATGTCGGTGGCTTCCTGGGTGACCCCGGGTTCTGGCTGTGCAGAGGCGCGCCCGAGAAACCAGTCCAGAAAAGTTCGGCGCCGCGGCCGGGAGCAGCTTATCAGGTCATCCCCGGGTTTGACTTCTTCTTCGGGCTGTCGGGCCTGAGCAAGTTGTGCGTTTGTGCTTTCTAACAGGCCAGTTTCAGCGCACGTCGCCTCTTGCCCGGCGGCGTCCTCCGATGAGCTGGGCGGTGCCATCGGCCCTGGCGTGGCTATCGCCTCAGTCTCCTCTTCTCTTGTAGCAGGTTCCTCCGGAAGCGGGGCTTGAGGTTCATCAGTTCTCTGTCCACACCGCAGCGGCTCCAAGAACCTCGGTTTCTCCTGGCCGGCGGATCCAGGCACGCCAGGCGCTTGTGCGTCCGGGAGTTCGGTTGCAGGCCTGAGGCGTATGGACGCAGGTGCGTCGGCTTCGGCTTCGAGCACCTCCCGTTCTCGCGCCTCCCAGTCTTCCAGGTCCTCCAAGTCCTCTGGGTCTCCTACCACCAACGGCCCCTCGGTTTCTTCCTGCTGGGAACGGCGGACCTCACGCGTTGGCTGGAACAATTGCGGCTGGGAGGATTCAGAGTTGCCTTCAGCCGAGGATGGAGTTTCGCTCGTTTTCTTAAGGCCGCACTGCTGGAAGGGGGCTTCGTGCTCCAGGGATTCATCCGGTGGAGTAGATTTTGGTCCTGGCTGACTTGGCGCGTGGGGTCCCCTCGGTCGCCCCAGGAAAGTGTCTAGAAAGGACTGTAGAAGGGAGGGCGGCTTGGGTCCACGGTCCCCAGGTTGGTTAGCAGTTTCTCCGGAGGCTTCAAGACTCTCTTGCGAGCCGTGGCACTGCGAGGGAATGTGTCCCCTGGTTTGGTCGGCTGATGCTCCTTCCGCCGGGTTTGTATCGCTGGACTGGGGAGTGTCGGTCGCGTCCTCGCGCGTGGCCAAAGTATCGCTTCCGGTGGACGAGTCTGCGCTTTCAGGCCCAATAAACTCCGTGGCTGGTGCATCATCATCGTGCACAGGAAATAGGGTGGGGTCATTGCTGCGTGCTGTGCCAGCGTGCTTTCTCATGGTCCCATCAGGTTTGCTTTCGCTTTCCTCGCGGCCTCTGACGTCTGCCATCGTGGCTCCCTCATCGCGTCAACTCTTCGGGACGTACATATCGGGCACTCAGAGCCGTGCATATAACATTTTCCGCCCAAGAGGGTGTTTTTGCCAACTTACACTGCTCCTATGGACTCGCCGATTATCTGCGGCCCGTCTTGAGGCACAATGGCTGAAGTCCGAAAAGGATTTCAAGGACCGCTTCCGTAGGGGGAAACGCTTTGGGGAGTGTTGCAAAAGTCGCTTCATGACCTCCCATACGGGGTCCCGGCTACAAGGTCGGACGCACGGTCTCGTACGCTTCGTTCATCGTGCACAAGCTGGCGCCAGCTTGCGCAACGGGGGGTTCCTAGATTGTTGCGGGGGTTGGTTTCCTGGGCGATGGACCGAATCGCACGTGAAGATTCGGACGCACGGGGTTCTACACTTTCCTCTCGCCGGATAGGCTAACGCCAGCTTTTGCAACAGTGCACTTTAGAGACTGCTGGAAGGATTGCTCTCCTGGTGCCCATACCCGGTCGCGGAAGCAGGGGCGGGTGCAGAGCATTGTACACTTTCTTCACTCTGAGGTGACTGTTGCAAAAGCCCGTGTTGTATTATCGGCTAATAATGCGCATAACGTTGTGCGCCCGGCCTTTTACCAGCGGCCGCATCTGGGCGCCGAGAAAGCGACTTTTGCAACAGTCTCCTTAGTAAGCCAGCACCGGCTCTTACAACGGCCGCCT
>JANZZA010000594.1 GCA_026419655.1 Armatimonadota bacterium
GCCAGCGCCACGTAAGCCGTGTAGCCACCCACGGTTTGATTGCCCAGCCAGGTCGGCTCGCCCCAGGTGGTCATCTCCCCGTAGACACGGATGCCCAGCAGATGAGCCACGATGCGCTCCAGGCGGTCGAACCACCAGAAAAACCAAAGCGAAAAACTGACCTCAGTGCGTAACAGTACGGTGACACCTACGACGCAGGGCCAAATCATGGCTGGTACCCACCCTACGGCGCCCAAAGTTGGCCCCTGGAAATATGGTGTCCAGTCGTAATGCAAGCGCACACCTGGGAAAGCCGGGAAGTAGAACTTCAGCCCGGCCTGGGTTTGCAGGAGCACGGCGGTGGCAAATCCCAGCCACATCACCGGGTTGGAGTAGAAGCTGCCCCGCTCCCACGGGTGGCGCCAGTCTCGTGTCATTTCCATCGGCAGCGCCACCAGCGGGTATGAGAGCTTCTCGCCGTCGGCCCACTGGCGATGAAAAAGTGCGGCCAGGCCCAGCACCAGCGCATAAAGCAGGGCGACGTATAGGCTCCAGGCCAGCAACGGCACGTACCACGCCGCCCACGGGATGCTCTGCCCGGGCTTGAGGGCTTCGTGGAAGGGAACGATTACCTTTGGATCGCGCGGCGTGAACCAGCCAGGGATATGGCGGTAGAACAGGTCTTCCCATTTGTTTTCGGGTGTCTGGTAGTAAAAGGGTGTAGTGATGACCGGGATGAAGACGTTTTCGGAGCCGTGGCCTGGCACCAGCGTTGAAAACAACAACATGCAATAGATTAGCAGTAGCTCCACGCGGGTGAGAGGCCATCGGCGGTTCATCATTCGCAGGAGCGGATTGACCACGACGAGGAGGAAAAACAAAGTAAAAACTGCGCCTGGCGGAAGATGCTGGGCGCCCAGGAAAGTGTCAGATAGGTAAACGTCCACGTAGGGAATCACAAAGCTAAAAACGGCGCTGAGCAGCAGTCCAAGGGCCACAGCGCGAGGAGTGATTCTTCCTTGCGGCACGGGGTCGGCTTCTACCTGGACGGCCGTGAGGCGTACAGGACCTTTGCTAACCATGGTTCAGTTTTGGAAAGACATAGCTGGCGATACTATAGACGCGGGCGCACCCGGCGGCGCAGCCTGATGCCCTGTTGCGGCCAGTCGCTACAAGGTGCCCTTGGTTGATGGCACGGCGTCGCCCAGGCGCGGGTCTGGGCGGCAGGCCTCGTCCAGCGCTCGGCCGAAGCTCTTGAAAGCCGATTCGAGGATGTGATGGGTATTGCGGCCTGCAAGCTGGTGGAAATGAAGGGTGATGGCGGCATTGTTGGCTACGGCCTGGAAGAATTCTCGCGCTAGCTCGACGTCAAATTCGCCTACCCGCGCCGCAGGTAGCTCTACGCGCCACTCAAGAGCTGGTCTGCCGGACAAATCCACGGCCACCAAAACCAGAGCTTCGTCCATGGGCGCCGCGCTCCACCCGTACCGTCGCAGCCCACGCTTTTCTCCCAGGGCCTGCCCCAGCGCCTGGCCCAGAGTAATGCCGACGTCTTCGACCACGTGGTGGGCATCAACTTCCAGGTCGCCGCCAGCAGCTACCGTCAGGTCCACCATGCCGTGTCTGGCTATATGCGAAAGCATATGGTCAAAGAAGCCCACGCCGGTGTTCACCTGGCAGTGACCGGTGCCGTCCAGGTCCAGAGTAATGCTTACTTGAGTTTCTTTCGTCTCCCGCGTGACCGTGGCGATTCTGCTGGACATCGTCAACCCTCCCTTGTGCCGCTCTCCTTTAGGCACCTCGTGGACACCAGCTTCGTCCCTCGCTAGCGGCAGACCCGAGTCGAAGACGTATGGTCTCGGCGTGAGCGCTTAGCCCTTCGGCTTCGGCCAAGGTTATCACGTCAGCGCCTTTGGCCTGCAACACGCTGCCCGAGGCCATAATCACTGAGCTGGCAGTAACGAAATCCCACACAGAGAGGCCCGAGGAGAATCGGGCAGCTTTGTTGGTAGGAAGGACGTGGCTTGGGCCAGCTAGATAGTCGCCCAGAGGCACAGGGCTGCTCGCGCCCAGAAATATTGCCCCGGCTGCCTGGACTTCGTTTAGGCATGACAGGGGGTCGGCAATCAAAAGCTGCAGATGCTCGGGGGCCATCTCGTTGGCCATGTCCAGGGCCTGCTGCACAGAATCGACGAGCACGATAGCCCCACATTCGGCCAGGCTCTGAGAAATAATGTCCTCGCGGTCAAGGCGGCTCAGCAGCTTCTCGATTTCTGCCACGACCGCGTCCACCAGGTCGTCGTCGGGGGTAAGCAAGACCACCAGGTTGTCCCCTGTGTGCTCGGCCTGAGCCAGGAAGTCAGCGGCCACCAGCGCGGGGTCGGCTTGGGCGTCGGCGATAATTGCCGCCTCGCTGGGACCTGCCAGGCTATCAATTCCCACCTGGCCAAAAACAAGCCGTTTCGCTGCGGTCACATAGGCATTTCCCGGGCCGACAATTTTGGCCACAGCCGGGATGGTTTCGGTGCCGAAAGCCAGGGCCGCGATGGCCTGAGCCCCGCCAACGCGGTAGACTTCCGCGATGCCGCACTCATAAGCCGCCACGAGCAGGGTAGGATGCAAAGAGCCGTCAGCACGCGGCGGGCTCACGACAACAAGACGGGGAACACCTGCCACCTGCGCCGGAACGGCACAGTGAATCACGGTGCTGGGCAGCGGCGCGGCCTTGCCCGGCGCGTACAAGCCTGCTGAAGCAACCGGCTTGATATGCTGTCCCAGCAGAAGCCCGTCGAAATCCTGCAGCCACGACCGTGGTGCTTGGCGCTCGTGGTAGGCATAGAGGCTTTCTTTAGCACGCCGCAGGGCCTGCAGCCAGTCCCGGTCCACCTCCTCAAAAGCCGCTTCCATTTCTGCCTCGTCCACGGCCAGGTCCTCCACGGTGGCTGCTGACCAGTCGAAGGTGCGCGTGTATTCGACGAGGGCGTCATCGCCGCGCTCTGCTACGGCCTGCACAATCTCCAGGGTCCTCTCCATCACCACCGGCGGCAACCCGGCCGCAGCCATCTCCGACAGGCGGCGAGAAGCCGCCGTGGGGTCGCTACGGGCATCAATGACGTTCACCGGCAGGCTCATCGTCAACACCCCCTGGCCTGCTCACCAGCTCGTTGTCGCCCCACGCATTTTCGGCCCCTTCTTCAATAGACTATGCTGCTCTGTGCATCGGCCCGCCGTCAAGCACCGGAAGCTCTTCGGCTTTCTAAGAAGACGGTTGCAAAGAAAACTTTACGGCCTCCCACGCGCGGTCCTAGGTAAAAGGTCGGGCGCACGGCGTTGTGCACCTCCTCCACTCTGCATAAGCCAACACCAGCTTTCGCAACCGTCACCTTGGGGAAACGGGCTACTCCCAAGCGGTACGGCTGATTCGAGAATTGTGATACACTGACGTCACTCGCAGGAAATCGGCGAACGATGCAGAACAAAGAAAAAAAGCTGGGCTGCTGGCAGACTTGCGGCAGGTCCAGGATAGGATAGCCATGCCGGAATTGGGCGAGAGGCTTCGGTGGTTCATTGAGGATGTGGCCCAGAACATAGTGGGTCTGGACCTAGCGCTGTTTTTCCAGGCTCATCCTGGCATTTTTGACACCGTCTTCGGTATAGCTAACCGGGTGGCCAGGCCTCCAGAAGAAATACAGGCAGCGCTGGATAGATTGGCGGCCGCTGGCATTTTAGAGCAGCATGAGCTTGGGGCCGGCCGCTACAGGTGTTATTCCCTCCGACGTACCGAAGAAGTTTGGCGTTTGTTGTGCCGCCTCAGCGAACTGTACCTGGACGACCCGGCTGCCAGGCGCGAAATCATTAAAAGCCTCGTGCGTCGTCACGGACGTAAGACGGACGCGCCTGCTCAAGAAGAAGCTCCAGGCGGGGAGAACGAATGAAGGCTTTACCCAGCGGTGTCCCGGGAATAGACCGAATCGTCGGTGGCGGTTTGATCCGGGGCAGTTGTGTTCTCGTCGAGGGCGTGCCCGGCACAGGGAAGACTACTCTGGCGCTTCAGGTGGCTGTTGCGCAGGCCGAAGCTGGCCGGCGTTGTGCCGTTGTTTTTTTTGAGGAGCTTCCGGGCAACGTTGTGCGGGATGCCAGGAGCTTTGGATGGGATTTCGAGCAGCTAGAACGCTCAGACCGGCTCATCCTCGTTTGCACGTCGCCGATGATTTTCTGGGAGCAGCTTTCCGGTGGCCGGGGCCCCATGGGACGTAAGCTTGCCGAAGGGGAGCTAGATTTTGTTGTTGTGGACAGTCTCTCGCATTTCGCCGAGCAGAGTACCAGTGCAGAACAAGCCCGTCAGGCTGTCTACAGTCTAATTGGCGGCCTCAAACGTGCCGGTGTCACGTCCCTCCTTACTAAGGAACTTCCCAGCGCTGACCCCAAGATTGTGCCCTTCGAAGAATACCTGACCGACTCTGTGTGGCGCCTTAGCTACGAGACCGAACCTGACCAGCGCAGGCGGCGATACTTTGAAGTCCTCAAGAGCCGTGGCGCCCCACACCTGCCCGGCAAGCACCCTCTGGCCATTACCGCTCAGGGCATAGTCGTATACCCACGCGCCTGCCCTACTGATGCCCCGACTCCAATCGCACATGACCGCCTTGTAAGCACCGGCTCCGAGGGTCTGGATGCCATGCTCGGCGGCGGCATCCCAGAAGGTTTCTCCGTCCTGGTGGCTGGCGGCGCAGGAGTCGGCAAGACTACCCTGGCCTTGAGCTTCTGCTGCAAGGGCGCCGAAATGGGCGAGCCTGCGCTTTTCCTTACCTTTCAGGAGCCTCCCTCGAAACTGCTGCGGCTGGCTGAGGGACTGGCTTTTCCGCTGGCCCGCTACCTTGAACAGGGCCTGGTGCACATATACCATCGGCCCCCCGTTGACCTCTGCCTGGACGCCGTCCTGGTCCAGGCCGTCGAGGCCATGGACGCAACCGGTGCTCGCCGCGTCGCCGTTGACAGCCTCACCGACCTGGCCTCCGCCGGCGAGGGCAGCCGGCTGCGCGAATTCACCTATTGCCTCAGCGATGAGGCCCGACGCCGCGCGGCAACCACACTTCTGGTGAGTGAAGTGCCAGAACTCTTCGGCCCCACGGCCGTCAGCTCTCACCATCTCTCCATAATCGCCGACGGGATTATCCTGCTTAAGTACCTGGAGCTGGAAAGCGAAATTCAGCGCTGCGTCTCCGTGCTGAAGATGCGCACCATGGACCATGACAAGAGCATCCGCCGCTTTGTCATTGGTCAAGGGGGCCTCCGCGTGCTGTCACGCTTCGAGGGCACCCAAGGGGTGCTTGCCGGTGCTCCCTCTACCATCCCGATCACCCTGGCTGTCCGCAGCTTCGGTGAGTTCGACGAGCGCCTGAATGAGGAGCTGCTGCAGCGATTTGCTCAGCTTCATCCCAACGTCCAGCCTATACCCCTGTTGCTGCCCCACAATCCCGACGAGGCGCTGCCGACCATCCAGAGAGCATTAGAATCCCCGCAGGGCCCCTTAAGCGCGGTGCCCCTGTGCATGTACTGGATGCCTCAGGTGATTGACCCGGCCCTCCTTACACCGCTGGACGACCTCTGTCCCAACAAAGACGCCTACCTGGCCGAAACAATCCACGCCGCCACAGTGGACGGTCACCTTTACGCCGTGCCCGCCATTGCTGTCTGCGGCGTGCTCCTGTACCGCAAGGACCTGCTTACCAAGTACGGTTTCGCCGCTCCTCCCGCCACCTGGGACGAGCTCATAGAGCAAGCCACCACCATAGTCCGGGGAGAAGACAACCCGGACCTTGCAGGCTACGCCTTCCCTGGGTACCTGTATGAGAATCTCAATGCCACATATCTGATGAACCTTTGGAGCAATGGCGGGGACGTGGTGGACGCTGACGGCGCTGTGAGCCTCGACTCCGACCAGGCCCTGGAAGCAGCCAGGTTCATGTACGACGTTGTTCACGTGCATCGCCTGACCTCACCGGAACTGACAACCCCTGAATACGGCCTGCATCCTGAGAAGCACTTCTGGGAAGGCAAGGCTGTCTTCGCCACGGAGCGCCCGATAGCCACCTTTGGCATGTTTCAGCAGCACTCGCCGCTGTGGGAGAGCGTGGCGATCGCGCCGCACCCGCGTGGACCGAGGGGTCAGCAGAGCGTCTCGTTTCTTGGCGGCTGGCACTACTGCATTCCGAGAGCAGCCCGCAATCCCGTAACGGCGGCTGAATTCATCCGCTTCATGACAAGCCGGGAAGTGCAAAAGGAGCGTGCCTTGCGCGGCGGGCCGCTGCCGGTCCTGCGCGACCTGTACGATGACCCGGAGATTCTGGCAGCAAACCCCCACTATGAGGTGCTGCGCGAGATAGTGACCACGGCCCGCAGCCGCCATCGCATCCCCCGCTACCTCGATTTCTCGCGGGCCATGCAGCGCAGCCTCTATGCC
>JANZZA010000637.1 GCA_026419655.1 Armatimonadota bacterium
AGATGTGTATAAGAGACAGCCACTCAAGGCATCTACCAAATCTCAGTCTTCCCAGCAGCCCCTTCTCTGCCAGTATCTTCACTACACTATCCTGTTCAGGTTCACCACCGGCGCCACCATCAGCACTTGGGAGGGGGCTTTGCCCGCAGGAAATTAAGCGAAGCCTGGACATTTGCTGCCCAGACTTGCGCCAACACCACGATTAGCCCTTGAACACTGAGCCAGGGCAGATGCCGATAACCGGTCCGCCCCAGGCCACGCCAGCGCGTCTGTTCGACAAACTTACGCTATCCGCCGCCACTGCGGCTTGAGCCTGCTTGTCTACATCCCGGCGCACCCATTCAGCCCGTTGCACGCCCCGCCGATAGCAAAGCCCGTGTTTTATCCCTAACTGGGCAAGCAAGACATAATCGGCGCCGCTGTCATAGTCCCGGTCCGCCGCTCCTCCGCGGATCCACAACCGTCAACAAATCACTGCCCGCGCAACCAGATCAGGTGCCACCTAAAAGGTTCTAAGGTCAGCTCCACCGTCTTCTCGTCAGCCATCTTCACGTGTGACCCCGTCCCCACTACTTTTCGAATATATATGTCCCGGGCAAGAGAAAGCTTCTCTGGCGACAGGGTCAACAGCGCATCTGCCCTCTCGCTCGGTGACATATTGGCGACCGCGAGCAGCACCCCGGACGGGCCGACGTAATAACTCACCTTTACGTCTTCATGCGAACTGGTCACGGCTCCGTCGTTGTTGAAGAAGGGTACGAATCGCGACTTCTCGACCCCAAACTCGTCCTGAAGCTCCCATATGGCCATGGCGGGGAAGTAGTTGCCTGGCCAATCGGCCGGCTGTAGAACGTCGTGGAGGATGTTAAAGCAGGTTGCCTCGAACAGGTTGACCCTGTGGGTGGGGTATACGTCGGCGATAAAACCGAAGTTGCGGCCATAAAACTCAGCCCAGTATCTGTCCATCGGCAGGTGGTAACCGCTTGGGAAGTTGCCGAGCTGCTCTCCGTTGAAGTACGTGCTCACGAAGGACATGGTTGGCATGAAGGGCCCGCCTGACGAATGTGAGCGAAAATAAAAGTCAGGCTTAAGGGTCTTGCAGGCGATGTAAAGCCTTTTCAAGAACTCTCTCGAACCGAAAACCGCAACAGAGGGGTAGCGTTTGCCATCCTCAGTGACATAGCCCAGCCCGGTGTAGGGGTTATCACCCATAGTGGGGTAAGCCAGGCCGTCCATGTAGATGCCGCCGATGTCGTAGCGCTTGATTAACTGCACAATGCCCCAAATCAGGAAATCGCCATAAGGCGTAGTGGCGTGATTGCCGCCGTATACAAATTGTCTGGGCCATCTGGCATAGGGCCCGCGCTCAATGTATTCCCTGATCCTGTCTGGAGCGACAGCCACAAACTCGTCGCCATAATCCTCCCAGAGCGGCGACCGGTCGGAAATTTCGTGGCTGAAATAAGGCGTGAGGCCAACGCCCGCTTTCTTGCATGCCCTGGCCAGGGAGGCAAATCTGTCCTCGTAAATGGTATCCGGATGAGATTGAATGTCAGACCAGTCCTCATGGATGTGACCATAGCGCAAACCAAACTGTCGGGCGTATTCGATGAATGATAGACGTACCGCATAAGGGTCCAGCTTGAGGGCCTTGAGGCCGCCCGCTTCGACCGCACCCACTGGCGCCACGCTCTCCACGACGCCCGCCCCCTTGCCTCTTGTAAGGAGGACCCGCTTGTCAACTACCTCGTCGAGAGGGCTGAACATGGTCGTATTGGCGTCTGGTATGATGGGCTGCTCTGGCGTCGGGTCCCGCGCTACCTTAGAGACGCGCAAGTTCCGCACCAGCCACTGACCGTCGCCGAGCATCAGCCTGGCTCCTTTTAAGCTCCTTGAGGGCAGGGGGACGTCTCGCGCGCCAACAACCTCAACGCCATCAATCCACAGCGACACCTTCCGGCCCCACGTGAACCCCACACGATGCCACTTCCCGCGCTGAAGCCGTACGTAGCTGTCGAACAGAATGGGAAACCCTCCTCCAGCCGCGTGGTAAAGGCGTAAGCTTTTGACCTCGCTGTTCCAGTACAAGGCCACAGCACTTGCATCGGGGAAGCTCATAACCAGGAGGCTCTGATGGTAGAACTCGGGTCGCGAAGGCGGCTGGAACTCGGTGTCGAACTGAGGACATATTTCCAGCTCCACCGTGCCCTCGGACGCCTCAAGGTTATCTTCGAGTGGGAATATGATGCGCGAACGGCTGGGGAAAAACTTCTTCTCCGCGCCATAGCCACAGTTGGCTGTGTAGCGCTGCTTGCGCCAGTCTGGAGGCAGCGGTTTTACGGGCGTAGCCATAACTCCCCATGTGTACGTCAGGGTGCCCCTTATCACCGAGGGCCTGTCAATGAGGCGGATGCGCAGGACCGCCGCATCGGACTGAGGGAGGACCTCGATAGCCTGCTGGCGGTCTGTGAGCCGCCACTCCTTGGGGCTTTCGGCATACCACTGCAGTCCGCGTTCCCGGTCGCCCAACCAGAAAGCCGCGGTGAAGGGCCCGCGCCAGCCCTTTTCGGGCAAAAAGCCGCCATTGGGCCACAGGTCCTGCCTCTCCCACCGATAGCCCTCCAGGCAATAGTGCCAGTAGAGCATCGCCACCTGCCGGCGCACCGGTATCTCCAGGTGCAGTTTTGCAACCCTCACCGGCTTTCGAGGGACCAGCCTCAGGTCGGTTCTTGTAAATCCATCAAACTCCGTAATCGTGGTTATCTCGGCCCGCAAGTCAGAGGAGGAATACGCCGTCGCTGTGGCCCGACAGGCGCTCTCGTTCAGCCGGCGGAGCTGCAAGGGCTTTCCCGGCTTCAGCGCGACGCCCGTCAGCCGCACCGGTGCGGCCAGCAACTCCACGCCGCCGGACGCTATGCTTTCGGGAAGGGCCAGATCGTTGAACCTGTAGGTGCGGCCCCAGACGATCGCTGCCTTGCCCTGCACTCTGACCGGCAGCCATGGCTGAGGCACTTTCTCGGACTTACCGAGCCGGTTGCCATACCAGACGGGCGTGGGCGGCTTTCGGAAGGGTATCTCGGCACGTTTGAGCACTTTTTGGGCTGCGTTGAGCAACGCCACGCTCAAGCGATAGTCGCCAGCCGAGAGGTTAGCTGTCGAAAACCACGTCGAGATCATCCCATCGGCTCGCGGCCTCGCTGTCGTTTCCCAAACGGCCATAGGCTTATTTTTCGGCAAAAGCGAGAAGCGTGCCGCAACAGCACCCGGAAGCGCGCAGGCCTTCAGATCAAGCGAAATGTAGGCCTTCCGCTCGCCGAAGAAGAACTTCCTTATGGTGACAGGCAGTGACGGCCTGACGTCGAAGAAGATGCTATCCGCGTAGAGTCTTCTCCCCGACTTGGTGTTGAGCTCGACCGTTAGCTCGTGGGTCCCCAGACAGCAATCTGCCAGCACGGGATGGGATAGCCGCCCGTCGCGGAGAGGTTTTTTGCCCGACCAGAGCAGCTGTCTGCCCTTGAAGAGCCTGAGGTGGGCCTCCGCGTCCGCGCCGAGCACCGACGCCTTGCCCCAGTCCGCGCCCCGCCCGGGTGCAAGCTCTCCCACGCGCACGCTCGGAAGCTCATCGCCAAATACCAGCTCGCCGAAGACGTTGGGTTCATGATAGCCCCACAGGCAAGGAGCCCAGGTAAAAGACCCTCTCGTGGGAACGAAGGCATTGCGGCAGAAATTCGCGAGCCACTTTGTACCTTGCCTCGGCGCGCTTTCCGTCAGCGCCCGCATGGGAATCGCCACCTCGCACTCCCAGCGGTCATCGTGGGTGCGTGCCGCGCACTGCGTACCGCTCTCAAAGCTCCTGTCGAACCCCTTCTCATCCAGCAGCGCGCCCAGTGCGTTCACTATGATGTGCGCATAACTCTTCCCGCCGTCAGAGGATAAGAACACCTCTACCGAGTCGTCTTCCCAGACCGGCCCGTCGTGGTCCTGCGTGGATGCCTTGAAGGCCGCACCGGAGGCTCCAGCGCAGCGGAAGGCCAGGTAGATGTTCTTCTCGTCATATCCGAGGTACGCACTTGTAGCCAACGGCGCCGGAAAAAGGGAGCGCAACTCCTTGAAAGCGGAGAACATTGCCGCTCGGCCCCATTCTTCCTGCCCAATGACGCCGTCAATGCGCGGGCTGTTTTTCAATCTCGGGACGGTCACACTGGGAAGAATGGTTTGAGCCAGCGCCTGCGGCGATGCCGC
>JANZZA010000644.1 GCA_026419655.1 Armatimonadota bacterium
GAATCGGTCGTCGCGGAAGTACGGCGGCGTGACGGCAATGTGCAGCTCGGCCTTCCGCGGCGGCGCATCGGCAGGGTCTTGCCAGCGCCACCAGAGCTGGCAGCGGGCCGTGCCGACGGTGACCCAGCCCGCGTGTGAGAGGCCAAGGCTGGAAATCGTCGAAAGACAGCCGATGCGCCGGGTGAGGTCGAGGCGCTGCTCCGAAGGATGCCAGTGGGCCAGATAGAGGGCGTCAGGCATGGCGGTGGTGAGGGCTAAGAGTTGAGCACGGCCGGAGGAAGCGACGCCACCGTGGAGCCGGTCGGGGGAGGTGGCTCCACCCTGGGACTGGTCGGAAGAAGTGGCTCTGCCCTGGGTCCCGTCGGACGAAATGGCTCCAGTCCTGGGCCGGCCGGACGCGGCAGAAAGGCTCAAACCTGCGCCTTCGGCTACGTCAATCACCTGCGTGGGATAGCCCAACTCGTGGTGCCACTCGACAATGCGCCCAGGCGCGCCGGCTCCTTTCAGCGTCAGGCGCGAAAGAAAACCATACCAGGCTGTTTCCCACACCGCGCCGCCGGCAACCGACACCACGCCCCGAAACTGGGTCGGTATCGCCGGGGTCTTTGTGCACGGCACGGGAAAGCCGTCTAAAGGCGAGCCATCCGGGCGAAAGGCAGCAATGGCATAATCCGTGGGCTGGTCCTGGCCGGGCAAGCGCATCATTGCCCCGACATAAATGACCTGGCGCGAAGAGTCCACATCGGACCCGGCTGGGTAGAGACCCTCCAGGGCGAAAGCCTGCCTTGGCGCCCCGCTGCCCTCAGGACTTATGAGATACACCCCGAGCTGCCCGTCCGGCAAATCCCCAGGCTCGGTCACGTAAACCAGGTCCTCACCCAGGGGATGGCCGGCCAAGACCGGCGAGATCCACGAGCGGCGCGGCTGCGGCAAGTCAACGGGCAGTGCCCGGGCCGGGGCGGGTTCTTGTGTCGGCGGCTGGGCCATATCCAGGGCAAAAAGCGCCCACTTTCCATCCGGCATATGGCCCAGAAAGTAAAGATTGCGGCCCAGTACGCAAAAGTTCTTGCTGTCGGCCATGGAGCCAGCCGGCTCGATGGGAAAGCTCGAGATGCGGCGGCCGTCGAGGGAGAGGCGGTTGATGCGGTCACCGCCGCCGTGCCACAGGGTGAAATCAGCGTCCGCGGCGACGCCTGTGGCGCAGCGGTCAAAGGGCAAAGAGCCAACACGCACCAGCGTTGTACCAACCTCGCCGCTATTGCCCAAAACACCGACGGCCCGGACGTCGGCCGCTCCCGCCCATCCCCCCTGCACCACCACCGACGCGAGAGCAGCCACAAACACGCCCCCTACTGCCCACCGCCCGCACAAACTGCCGTGTTCTTCCATTGCTCCGACCTCGCCGCTTCCGGGCAGAACTCTTCCCAATTGCCCTCTCGCGCGGCTGCCTGCGCGGCGTCGGTCTCCATAAGAAACGCAACTGCTAGTCCGGGGGAAACCCTTTGAAAAGGGTTCTCCCCCAAACCCCCTTCCCAAACTTTCTCGTGCTGGTCCAGCCGCGCGCTATTTCTTGGGCTTCAGCACAACGCAGCCGGCACCGAGGACCTGCCGGGCGGGGCCCTTGAACTTCAGCTCTATGACCGTGTCCAGCGGGTCTGGGGCTTTTTCCGGCAGGCCGCGCAATACCAGACGGTCTTTTATCTGCTCAAACTCGACTTCGGCGCCGCCCATCAGCCGCGCCTCAAGGATTTTGCATTCCAGCCCACCGATAGCCAGCTCCTTGCCCGGCCAGCGGTTGCAGTGAAAATACAGCGTGTCCCCCTTACGTGTGAAAGCGCCCGTTATCTGCCACTCCTGCTGCATGGGGTCGGTGGCCTCATAGATTGACTCGCCGTACTTTTCCAGCCACGCGCCCACCTCCCGCAGCACTTTCACGCACGGCTGCGGGACGCTGCCGTCCGGCGCCGGCCCGATATTGAGCAACAGATTCCCGCCGCCTGCGGCCACCTGCCGAAGCATTGAGATTACCGTCCACGCATCCTTCCAGCGCGTGTCTATCGGCGTGTATCCCCACGACTCGTTGAAGGTCATGCAAGCTTCCCACATGCGGTCCTCGGGCACGATATGCTGCTCGGGCGTGCCGAAGTCCCCCGGGAGCTGATTGCGGTTGTTCATGATGATGTCAGGCTGAAGCTCCAGGACCATCCGGTTCATCTTCTCGGATTCCCAGCCGGCGGCGTCGAGGGGCCAGGAGACGTCGTACCACATGATATCTATCTTGCCGTAGTTGGTGAGGAGCTCGCGGATTTGGCCGTGGATGTAGTCAACGAAGCGCCGCCGCGCCTTTTCGTCGTAGTAGCAGCGCGCGCCGTCGGGATGGTGCCAGTCCATGAGGGAGTAATAGAAGCCCACGCGCAGGCCCTCGGCGCGGGCGGCCTCGACGTACTCCGCCACCAGGTCACGCTTCGGGCCGCGCTTGGTCGCGCAGTAGTCGGTCAGCTCCGAGTGGAACAGACAGAAGCCCTCGTGATGCTTGGTGGTCATGACCATGTAGCGCATACCGGCCTGGCGGGCCAGCCGCGCCCATTTGCGCGCCGGCCACGGCCCAGGCTGCCACGTGTCGGCCAGTTTCTCGTACTCCTTGACAGGTATCCGCTCGCGGTTCATCACCCATTCGTGGCGGCCGAGCTGCGAATAAAGCCCCCAGTGGATGAACATCCCGAATCGCGCCTTCCGAAACCACGCCAGCCGCCGCTCCCGATCTTTTTCCTCCGGTGTCATTTTGCATTTGCGCGCTGGTGACATGATGCCAAGGCCTCCTGTGCTTCAAGCGTCTTACGCGCTAATAGCTGCCGGTCGGTATATTATGTTTTTCTGGGGGAAACCCTTTGAAAAGGGTTCTCCCCCAGACCCCTTTCCCAAACTTTTTGCGCCGTGGGCGGGCCGGATTTTCGGGCGCAGCAAGTAGCAGCGCGACGCTACCATGCCAACCGACACATCCCCACATGGGCGCAGGCCGAGCTGACATCGCGCGCCCGAAAATCCGGCCCACCGAAAAACACGACCACCTCTTACACCACCGCTTGTCCCCTTCCTCGCAGGCCCTGGGGGCTACGCATATCCGCCAGGGAGCACGAGCATTTACGGGGAGGGGGTGCAGGGGGAACCCCGCTTTTTGCCCAAAGGGGGGTTCCCCCTGCCGGGGAAAACCCTGTGAAAAGGGTTCTCCCCCAGACCCCCTTCCCAAACTTTCTTCTTCTCACTGCGGAGATAGGAGCCGCTGCACCCTCACACCACGAAGCAGAATCAGCTTGCCTCTGGGACCACTTAGGGAGCCTCTAGAACTTCCACCTTCACGTCATCTATGCGGATACGGGCGGTGATCGGAACGTCATAGGTCCCGGTCTCAACAGACAGCTCGAAGCCGGCGGCCTCTGGGGAAATCTCAAAGATGCCACCAAGCTGCTGCCAGGTGCCCAGGCGGCCAAGGTCATATCTCTCCGTGTTGTAATTGGTGAGCCAGCTACCGTCCACTCTATAGGCGCCGATCTTCATGTAAGGCGGCAAGCCTAGCGGCTCAATGGCTTCAACCAGCATCCACGCTGTGAGACGTACCTTGCTAGCCGGAGGCAAAGCTGTGGGCAGCCGCAGGCCAGCGTAATTCCAGCCCTTCTCGCGCTTGCCGGAAATCAATAGAGAGGCCTGGCCGCTGTGGCCCGGTGGCCCGGCGGTTAGCGTCATTCCATCGGCGGGCGACCATCGCATCTGGGGCGCTTCGAAGCCATCCTCAAATACCACCCCGCCAGCGGCCTCTACGCGGGCGCCCTCAATGGGACACAGCAAATACCTGTCCTGGTCGTCGCGCCCGGTAATGCCGAGGAGAATGTGCTGGCCCGTCTCAGGCAGCAGCATCCTCACGGCCAGGCGGTACTCGCCGGGCGGCGTCGCGGCCGGCACGCGTATCATTGTGCGCAGGGTTTGCTCTTCGCCGGGCCACCAGCACGTCGTCGGGTTTGGCGGATAGTCAAGTTGCGTGGCAACCGCTCTGCCCTGTGCGTCAAGCAGGCTCCACTCGACGGCGAAACTGTCATAGCACGGCGCCACACCTTCATTGCGCCAAACGGAAGTCAGGACCACGCGGCCCGGATTTGTGCCGTCCAGGCGAAAACGCGGCAGGTATTCCACCCGCGTCAGCACGAAACGGTAACCGATTCGACGGGCGGCTTCCGTAAGTAGCTGGCGGGCTTCCTCCGGCAGCGTGCGGTAGTTGCCGAGGTTGGTGTTGAGATAGCTTATGGGCGCCGACAGGCCCTTCTCGATTGTGGCCCGCAAGTCCCAGCCCTTGCGCTGCATGTCTTCCAGGCCGCTGTGAAACTCGAAGTTGCATACCACGCCGCGACGCGAATAGGGCTTGTAAAGCCAGTCGCCCACGTCGTAGCTGGCCCCGCTTGGCGTCAGCCCGTCCTGGCGAAAGTGAATCCCTCGCAGGGCGGCATAGTCCATGATGGTGAGCCGCTCCCGGCCCCCAACGTTGAGGAAAACCTGCGTGCGCGGGAAAGCCGACGCGAAGGCGTCAATGACGCGCCGGTAGGCCGCCACATAGCGGCTCTCGCTGAAGCCCGTTTCCTCAAGCTGCTCAGGCGTCCAGCGGGCCAGGTGCATCTCGCCCCATTCGCCGATGGAGCCAATGTCCACAAATTCAATCTCCGGCCGCCCGTCAAAGTACTCTCCCAACCGGCGGATGAACTCACAGTGTACGTCCAGGTAGCGGTCGTCCCAGAAGACCGGGTCAATCTGTTCCTCACCATACAGATTTGTGTGCACCACGCCCGGCACGCCTTTATCGAAAACCCACTTCGGCGTTACGTACTTCGTCTTCGAGTGCATGGACTGCGACATGAAGCGGAAGGCCACTCTCATTCCGTGCTGCCTCACCCACAGGTCGTAGATCGGCCTGTACCATTCGTCGAAGCGGTACACACCTTCTTCCGGGTTAACCTC
>JANZZA010000669.1 GCA_026419655.1 Armatimonadota bacterium
CACGGCGGTCATCGCCCCACCGACGTGGACGCTCTGGCCTGGGCCGTCGAGGCCGAGGAGCGGGGCGCGGGCGAGCTTCTGGTCACCAGCATGGACGCCGACGGGACAAAGGCTGGCTACGACCTGGAGCTTCTGCGGCGGGTCTCGGAGCGGGTGGGCGTCCCTGTTATTGCCTCGGGCGGCGCCGGCACCGTTGACCACATGTACGACGCCCTGACCTACGGCAAAGCCGACGCCGTCCTGGCGGCCAGCATCTTCCACTTTAGCCTCCTCACCGTCCAAGATATCAAGCACCAGCTCGCCGCCCGCGGGGTAATAGTGCGCATCTAGGGCTACAAGCGGTCGCAGAACGCGTTCCCGGCCCCCGAAAGGAGACAAATTACTCTCATGAGCGCGACGCCAGACCACGACCAAGCTCTGTTGCGGGAAATAGACTTTGCCAAAAGTCGGGGATTGGTGCCGGTGGTCACGTGTGATGCCGACACCAATGAGGTGCTCATGGTTGCCTACATGAATGAACAGGCTTTTCGGCACACCCTGGAAACCGGCCTGGCAACGTACTGGAGCCGGTCCCGCAATGAGCTGTGGACAAAAGGCCTCACCTCCGGCCACGTGCAGAAAGTTCGCTGGATACGCCTAGATTGCGACGGCGACTGTATTCTTCTCGGCGTCGAGCAGGTCGGCCCGGCCTGCCACACCAACCGCCGCACTTGCTTTTATCGGGAGCTACGCGACGGCCAGTGGGTGACCTTCTTGGAGCCGGTAGAGGACGAGTGAAGGGCAAGAAGCTGCCGCATCAGGCAATCCCACCTCTGTCTGACGCTTACCTTGTGTCGGCAAATACACGCAGAAAGGCCCCGCGGGGGTCTTTTTCTGGGGGAAACCCTTTGAAAAGGGTTGTCCCCCAGACCTCCTTCCTAAACTTTTTCATACTGTTTACGCTGCAGGTGCCGAGTGGAGTGGCCCTCGTCGCCCCAGGACTTCTATTCGCCCAGCCACTGCCCGGCCTTCACGAAGACCTTTACGCGGCCTGGATGCGCGAAGGGGCTGCACGGGAGCGGGCAGGCAACTTCCAGGCAGCAGCCATTCTTTACCGGCGAGCGCTGGAATATCGGCCGGCCGACAAAGAGGCAACCTGGCGCCTGGCACGGTGCTTACTCAAGACGGGCGACGAGGGTAGCGCTGCCAAAGTGCTGCGGGGGCTACTCGCGCGCGACCCAGGCCACGCCGAGGCAGCATTGCTTCTGGCGCAGGTGCTTATCAGCAAAGCCAGGGCGGCAGAGGCCGCCACACTCCTGGAGACCGCCCTTAAATCGCAGCCTGCCGACAAGCGCCTGCTCCTGGAAGCTGGCAGGGCATGGCTCGCCGCCGGCCGCGCTGAGAAGGCTTTTTCCCATTTGCGTAAAGCCCAAGGCCAGAGCGCCGAGGCCGACCTTCTTCTGGGGTTATGCTACCTGGCGCTAAACAAACCGGAAGCGGCCGAGGGGCCGCTGCGGGCGGCCATGGCGGCCGGGGCGGGCACTCAGGCTGCTCTGGCCCTGGCGGAGGTCTATCTGTCCCAGAAACGCTGGCTTGAGGTCGTGGCTCTGACTGAACCCCTGAC
>JANZZA010000714.1 GCA_026419655.1 Armatimonadota bacterium
CAAGAGTATGACCTCGTCGTGCAGTCTCCGACGCGGCAGGCCATCGCCCAGCGTGTAGGCGAGAGCTCTGCTACCAAGCCGCATTTTTCGACTACTGTGCTCATTGACGCCACGGCCATGGTTGCCCTGCGCGGCGACCTGAAGCAGCAAGGTCTTGACCCCGTGCCGACCTACAACGACATCATCATCAAGGCCACGGCGGAGACCTTGAAAAATCACCGCCACCTGAATGCCTGGCTGGACGCCGAAGGGCTCAAGGTTTTGAAGCGCATCAACATCGCCTTCGCCGCAGCCACCGACCAGGGCGTACTGCTGCCGGTGGTCCTGGACGCCGACGCGAAGACGCTGGCACAGGTGGCCGCCGAAACCAAGAACCTGGTGGAGCTAGCGCGAGCGGGAAAACTGCGAGCCTCCCTGCAGATGGGTGCTGGATTTACGGTTTCCAATATCGGGCCGGGCCGGGTGGAATGGTTCACCGCGATAATCAGCCCGCCCCAGGTGGCCATACTTTCGGTGGGGGCCCTCGCTGACCGCCCTGGAGTAGCCGACGGCCAAATTGTCGTACGGCCGACGGTTTACTTCACCCTCACCGTTGACCACAAGGCGGTGGACGGCGCTCACTCGGCGGCTTTTCTCAACGACCTCGCGTCGCTGGTTGAGGATGCGACTGCCCTCCGGCACGCCTGCGGCCTGTGATTGCTATTCAGGGCGCCCCAGGGCGACCACCACTGCACCAGCCCATTGGACCCGGTCGCCACGTCTGCGGGCCCCGCCCAGTTTGGCCAGCCGAACAGCTTGCCCTCAAGCCTCCCCTGCAGACCATGCCGGCTCCCTTGACGAGCTGGTTTTGGGCGGTGTATCCTGCGTCTGCGAATTAAAGAGCAGGCTGTGAAGGGGAGGAGTAGGCGGGGAGCGCAGCGGCTGAGAGAGCCGGCGGGAAGGTGAGAGTGCCGGCCCCTGCGTCCGCCGAAGGTCGCCCCGGAGCCGCTCGCCTGAAAGGTCGGTCGCGGTCGGCACGA
>JANZZA010000042.1 GCA_026419655.1 Armatimonadota bacterium
GGCGAACTCGGGGAGCCTGAGAGTGCGGATGGCCCTTGAGGACGCAGAGCACCACTTGCGGCGGCTTGACGTAATGGCCAACCGCCTTGCTTTTGCCTTAGTTGTGGCTGCCTTCGTTATGTCTTCCGCCATTATCGTTTCGAGCGAGCGAGCGATGGCCAGTATCACGCCCCTTGGCGGAGCCCTGTATGCGGGAGTGGCAGCTATTTTCGGGTTGTGGCTGCTTTACTCAATCATCCGTTCTGGCCGCTTATGACCTCCCAAAGCTCTCTCAAAGAGCCTGCTGGACGTCGTCACCGTCCTCTGGTACTCGCCTCAGCTTCTCCCCGGCGTGCCTGGTTGCTGCAGCAAGCGGGGGTTAGGGTTGAAATAGTGCCTCCACCTCCGGAAGCAGAGGAGCAGGTAGTGCCAGGCGGTTCCCCCCCGGAGGTGGCGTTGGCAGCGGCCCGGGCCAAGGGGCTGGCCGCCGCGCGGCTGCGGCCCGATGCCCTGGTCCTGGCCGCGGACACAGTTGTCGCTCTGGGGGAGCAGGTTCTGGGGAAGCCAGCCGACGAGGCTGAGGCTCGGGCGATGCTGCGGCACTTGGCGGGCCGTGAGCATTGGGTGTACACTGCGGTAGTGTGGGCGGCCAGCGTTCACGCGGAGCCCCGGGTGCTGGTGCAGGATGTAACTTCTTCTCAGGTAGTATTCCGTCAGCTTACGGACGAGGAGATCGAGGCCTACGTGGCCACGGGGGAGCCGGCCGATAAGGCTGGTGCCTACGGAATCCAGGGACCGGCGGCGAGTTTCGTAGCCCAGTTAAGGGGGCCGTGGGACAATGTTGTAGGCCTGCCGGTGGCTAGAGCACTGGGGCTGTTAGAGCAGGCCCGGCAAGAACTCGCACGGCTTGAGGAGGACGGGTGAGGATGGCGAGGCGCTGGTGGGCACAAAGCACTGCGCGATTTCGACACCTTTTTGCGCGTTTCATGCCCGGCATTGGGATTGACCTGGGCACTGCGAATACCTTGGTATACGTCAAGGGACGCGGGATCATTCTGCGTGAGCCCTCCGTGGTGGCTTTGGACGCCAGCAGCGGCCGGGTATTGGCGGTGGGACTGGAGGCCAAGCGAACGGTCGGGCGCACGCCGGCGACGATAAGAGCCGTGCGCCCCTTGCGCGACGGCGTCATCGCCGACTTTGACGTTACGGAGCAGATGCTGGCGCATTTTATCCGCCAAGCCATCAAGAGGGGCATCAGCGTGCCGCCGAGGGTTGTAGTGGGTGTGCCCAGCGGCATAACAGAGGTTGAACGCAGGGCGGTAGTGGAAGCGGCAAGGCGGGCCGGTGCTTGGGAAACCGTGCTCATTGACGAGCCCATGGCAGCGGCCATTGGCGCTGGTATGCCGGTGGCCGAGCCGGTCGGTAACATGGTTGTTGACATCGGGGGCGGCACCACAGAAATGGCGGTGATTTCCCTAGGGGGCATCTGTACGCAACGCTCCATGCGCATCGCGGGCGAGGAGATTGACGAAGCCATCATGGCCTATGTGCGCCGCGAATACAATCTATGCATAGGCGAGGCTACCAGCGAGCAAATTAAGCTTGAGATAGGTTCCGCCTTTCCGCAGGCCGAGGAAAAGACTATGGAAATCCGCGGCAAGGACCTGCTCACGGGGCTGCCGAAGAGCGTGACTATAAGGTCTGAGGAAGTGCGCGAAGCGATAGGGGAGCCAGTGGCAGCTATTGTTGACCTGGTCAAAGAGACCCTGGATGCTACCCCGCCTGAGTTGGCCGCAGACGTGATGAACCGCGGCATCGTCCTGGCGGGAGGAGGGGCACTCCTGCGCGGTCTGGACCAGTTAATCAGCGCGGAAACTGACATACCTGTGTACGTCGCCGAAGACCCCCTCACCTGCGTGGTGCTTGGCACCGCCCGGTATCTGGAAGAACTGGACGGGCTTGCTGTGGCCCGATAGGCAAGAGCCATGCGTTCTGGCGACAGTTTGCTCCGGCCGGCCGCGGTATTAGTGCTCTTGGCGCTGGTGCTGACAGTCGCACAGCACAGCGCTTGGAAACGAGGACACCGGAGCCTACCCGAGCGGGTAGTCCAGCGGATATTGAGCCCCGGAGTAGTGCTTTTCAGCCGTGCGGGCACGGCCGTGGGAGACCTGGGGTTCTCGCTGGTTTCGACAGCTCGGCTTCGACGCGAAAACCGAGCGCTGCGCGAGGAGTGTTCACAGCTTGCCGCAGACCGGGTCAGGCTGGCGGAGATAGCAGCAGAAAATGCGCGGCTGCGGCGAGAGGTGGGTTGCCCGCTGCCGCCAAAACTCATTCGGCTCGGAGTTGTCCAAGTCATCGCCCGGACACCTGGCCCCTTGCGGCGTCGCGTAACCGTGCGGGCTGCGTCAGACGTCTTCCTCGCCAAGGACGATGTGCTGCTTGAGGGCGGCTGTTTGGCCGGCCGGGTCATTAACGCCAACGGCCCGCAGGCAGAAGCTGTACTACTCGTGGATTCGGAACACGCTGTGGCGGCCGTTGACCAGCGGTCCCGTGATCAGGGCATGTTGTACGCCGAAGCTCCTGCCGCTGGACGAGGTGACCTGCTGCGCATGGACAAGTTAGTTGGCCGTTGCGACTTGGCCCCAGGCGACATAATCATCACGTCGGGGATAGGGCAGGTGTATCCCAAGGGTTTGCCTATAGGCCGGGTTGTCGCCGTGACCCACAGTCCGGGCGCCGGGGGTGCCGTGAGCGCTTTGGTAAAGCCCTTCGTTGACCTTGATCGGGCTGAATTTTTCTCCGTCGTCCGCAGCGTGGGTGCACCTTGAGGTGATGGGTTGGTCTACCTCGGTTCTGCCTTAATAACGGCGGTGGCGGCGGTGGTGGAGGCCGCGTGGGCGCCGTGGCTCTTTTGGAGCGGGGAGCGTCCAGAGCTAACCGTGGCAGCGACAGTTGTCCTGGGGCTTGTGGCTGGTCCTCGGTGGGGGCTTTCGTGTGGGTTTTTCGCAGCGCTATTTCGCGGCGCGCTGTTGAGGGAAACCTATGGCAGTCTGTTCGTCGCAATGATGGGGCTGGGGCTCCTTGCAGGTGCCGGTGGGCATCGCGTCATCGCGCGGAGGATGATCGCGGCCTGTGCCAGCGCGGGCATTGGCATTTTGATGTTCCGGCTCGTGATGGCTCTATTCCATCCTGCTGGAGAGCTTGGACTGACTTTTTGGGGGGCGCTGCGAGCGTCACTTTACTCCGCTGTGGCGACCGTGCCTATCTACCTTTTAGCTGCCTGGGGCCAGGAGGTGGCTCTTCGAAGCGCCAGCCCCGGATTGCGATGGAGGTAGTGTTCACTATGGATTGCAGAGAAAAGATAGTTCCTTGGGATGAGGTGGATGTGCTGGTTGCTCGGCTCAGGCGGGAGGGGAAGACAATTGTGTTTACCAACGGTGTCTTTGACCTCCTCCACGTCGGCCACATCCGTTACCTTCAGGAAGCGAGGAGCTATGGGGACGTGCTGGTACTGGGGCTGAACTCCGACGCTTCTACGCGACGCATCAAAGGTCCCCGCCGGCCCATCGTGCCCGAGGGTGAGAGAGCTGAAATGGTGGCAGCGCTCGAATGCGTGGACTACGTTGTAATCTTTCAGGAAGACACGCCCGACGAACTGATCCGCAAGATTGCTCCAGACGTGCACGTCAAGGGCGGTGACTATACTCCTGATGAGCTGCCAGAAGCACCGCTGGTCCGGTCCCTCGGCGGCCGCGTCGTCGTCACCAGCCTGGTGAATGGGAAATCTACGACGATGACTATTGGTCGAATCTTGGCGACGCATGTTGACCTCATTGAGCGGGGGCTCGACCAACAGTGAACATCGTCGGCATCATTCCTGCCCGATATGCGTCCAGCAGACTACCCGGCAAGGTCCTGGCCGAAATCGCCGGCAAGCCCATGGTGCAGCACGTCTATGAACAAGCCCGCCAGGCACGATGCCTGTCGGAGGTTATAGTGGCTACTGATGATGACCGGGTTTGTCGGGCGGTGGCGGATTTTGGCGGCCGGGCCGAAATGACATCCCCATATCACCAGAGCGGGACCGACCGGCTTGCTGAAGTCGTTAGCCGCATCGAAGCTGACCTGATCGTCAACATCCAGGGCGATGAGCCGCTGCTTGACCCGAGCGTAATCGAAGCTGCCGTCGCACCTTTCTTTTCTGAGCCGGGCCTTCGGATGAGCACTGTTGCCACGCCAATCCGCGAGCTTGCCGAGCATCTTAGCGATTCGGTTGTCAAAGTCGTTTTGGACCGTAAGGGTTTTGCGCTCTATTTCAGCCGTTGTCCGATACCGTATTTTCGCCTAGATAGCCCTTCGCCATGGCCCCAGGAATCACGGCGCCAGCATCCCGCCTCCCAACTTTGGCCGCTGAAGCACATTGGCCTGTATGTCTACACGAGGGACACCTTAATGTGGTTTGCAAGCTTAGAGCCCACACCGCTGGAAAAGACCGAAAAACTCGAGCAGCTCCGCGCGTTGGAGAATGGCTGTCCCATTCGGGTTGTCACGGTGGACTACTCGCCGATTGGGGTAGACACGCCCGAGGACTTGGAGCGGGTGCGAAAACTGCTAGGAGGAGAGGGATGAGGCTCCGGCCAGTCCTTGAAGTTGCCGTGCCAGGGCTTTCGGCTCCGATTGGCGGAGAGAAGCTTGTAGTCATTGCCGGTCCATGCACTCTGGAAGCGCTGGACCTTGGCCTTGAAATCGCCGGCCACATGAAAGCGGTGTGCGGACGCCTCGGGCTGCCGTATATCTTCAAGGCGTCCTTCGACAAGGCGAATCGCACTTCGGGCCGGTCGCCGCGAGGCCCCGGACTGGAGACGGGCCTGGCGTGGATGGCGGAAATTCGCGCCCGGCTTCAGGTGCCGGTTCTCGCGGACGTGCACGAGACCTGGCAAGTGGAGCCGGCCGCTGCCGTGGTGGATGTCCTGCAGATACCGGCCTTTCTTTGCAGGCAGACAGATTTGCTTGTGGCGGCCGGGCGCTCGGGAAGAGTCGTGAACATCAAGAAGGGACAGTTTCTTGCGCCCGACGATGTGGCGTACGCAATCCAGAAGGTCGCCGATACGGGCAACCGCGCTGTGTTTGTGACCGAGCGCGGCACGGTCTTCGGCTACCATGACCTCGTAGTAGATTTGCGGGGACTTGTACTCCTGCGCGATTTCGGCCACCCTGTAATTTTTGACGCCACGCATTCAGTTCAGAGGCCTGGCGCTGCTGGGGGAGCTTCTGGAGGCCAGCGTCGGTTTGTTGCTGCCCTCGCACGGGCAGCACTGGCGGCCGGCTGCGATGGGCTGTTTATAGAAACGCACCCCAATCCGGCTGCGGCCGTAAGCGACGGCCCCAATATGGTCCCCCTGGCTCAGATGCAGGCCTTATTAGAGCAGTGCGTGGCGATTCGCGCGGCCGTACTGGAGGCCTGCGACGTTCCTCTGGAGAGCGAGGAATTGTGAGATGGCGTCTGATGCAGAAAACCTCGACCAGGCCATGGCACAAGCACGCGAAACCTTGGACATCGAAGCAAGGGCCATCCGCGGGCTTGCTGAGCGGCTTGGCGAGGACTTCCGCCGTGCTGTGAAGTTGCTGCTCGACCTGCGCGGTCGAGCCGTTACCTGCGGCGTTGGCAAGTCCGGCGCAGTGGCCCGGAAAATCGCCGGTACTCTTGCCAGCACGGGCACCCCAGCCTTCTTCATGCATCCCACAGAAGCTCAGCATGGCGACCTGGGCATGGTGACCGGAGACGACGTGGTGCTCCTGTTTTCAAACAGCGGGGAAACGGAAGAAGTTACGGGGCTGTTGCCGTGGTTGAAACGCGTCGGAGCAGCGATAATCGCGGTGTGCGGACGGGCGCACTCTACTTTGGCCCGCGAGGCAGACGCGGTACTTGATGCCTCTGTCGAGCGGGAAGCGTGTCCCTTGGGTCTTGCGCCGACGGCCTCGGCTATTGCCCAGATGGCCCTCGGCGACGCCCTCGCCATGGCTGTGATGGCCGCCCGTGGCTTTACCGTCGAAGATTATGCGAGGACGCATCCTGCAGGCACACTAGGGCGGAAAGTCCTCATGCGCGTGAAGGACCTCATGCACGCCGGCCCTGACAATCCAGTCGTTCCCTTCTCTGCCACCGTCTTCGAGGCCCTCCTGGTGATGACCAACAGCCCGATTCGAGGCGCAGTTTCAGTGGTGGACGAGGAAGGTCAGCTTGCGGGATTCTTCACCGACGGTGACTTTCGTGTACTAATGCAGCGGGAGACCGACTGGGGCGCTGTGATGCGCCGGCCGATAGCTGAGGTTATGACCCGCACGCCAACAACCACGACCCCGGAAACACTTGCTCAGGAAGCCGCGCGTATTATGCAGACCAAGCAGTTCGATAACCTCCCCGTAGTGGATGCCGACGGCCGCGCCGTAGGGATGCTCGACATTCAGGACGTCATCCGAGCGGGTCTGGCGTGAGGCTCATGGCCGAGCTTGTCATACTTCACACCGGAGACCTTCACGGCAGGCTTTCAGTGCAGGCGGCAGAGCGGTTGCGGCAGATGAAACACGAGAAGGGGGCGCTTCTCCTCGACAGCGGGGATGCCTTGCCTGTGCCAAACATCGTTGCAGTTCCGTGGCCTACTGCTATTGCGCAGCGCATGGCCATCGCCGGCTACGACGCCGTGGCGCTGGGGAACCGCGAATACTTCTTCCGTGCGGGCGGCATCAGGTGGGCCGCCCGAAGTTTTTCCTTCCCGGTAATCGCAACGAATGTTGAATTGCCGAATACAGCGGGCGTGCAGCGCCTAGCCGTAATCAAGCACGCGGCGGGCGAGGTGGTTGTTCTTGGTCTCGCACGGTGCATGACACGCCCTGACTCCCTACTGCAGCGCCTCAGCAACATACGGTGGCGTGACCCGGTTGAGGCCGTCCGAGAGGTCATCAGGTCAGTTTGTAGCGAGGCAAGGTGGCTGGTGGCTCTCAGTCACCTGGGCCTGCGGCAGGACTTTAGGCTGGCCCAAGAGTGTCCTGAGCTAGACGTGGTGCTTGGTGCACACGACCACGTGCTCACGGTGGTGGCCCCGCAGCCCTTCGGCCCGCCCGTGATTCACAGCGGCTGCCGCGCACGGACGGTAAGCGTCGTCCGCCTCACCGCGCAACTGGCTCCTCAGTCCCAGGCGTCTCAAGGCTCTAAAGATAGTCGGACTCAAGTCGCCGTCGAGGTGGTACGGCTGTGAGCGGCCGGGTTCTTTTTGGCGACATTGGGAACACCGTGGTGAAGTTGCGGCTTAGGGATGGCGGTCATTGGCGGGACCTGCTGTGGGGAGAACCGGGCGAGGCTACTGAGAAGACTAAACACCTTCTGGGCGAGCAGCGGCCGTCGGCCTTAGTTATGGTGGCCAGTGCGCCAGTACGGGCACTCTTGGATACTTATCCCATTTGCCAGGAGGCTTTAAGAGAGCTACCGATCGAAGAGACCGGCTGCAGGGTGCTGGCATTGGTTGCGCAACTCGCTGACGTGGCTGGTCGGGCCTGCACACCTTGCCTGGTTGCTGGTCGGGACTTTCCCGTTTCCGTGCCGACGGCATACCACGATCCAGGGGAATTAGGCGTGGACCGTCTTTGCGCAGCTTTTGCGGCGAGCCACCTATTCGGCGTGCCGGTGGTGACTGCTTCTGCAGGCACGTGTCTCACCGTAGAGGCGGTAGACGAGCGCGGAGTGCTTGTGGGCGGAGCTATCGCAGCCGGTGTCGGCGCCATGGCAAGAGGCATTATCGGGGCGGTGCCGCATCTGGAGTGTTATGTGGACGCTGCTGTGCGTGCTGGTGTCTCTACTGTTGACCTTGGGCGCTCTACCGCAGAAAACCTGGTTCTGGGCCTGTGGCTTGGCGCTGCCGCCACTCTTGACCGTCTGATAGCGGCTGCCCGTGCTGTGGTAGGCATGAAGGCGCCGGTTGTTCTTACCGGCGGAGATGCTCACAAACTGGCGCCCCTCTGCCAGACTAAGGTCGAAATCTTCGAACACCTGGTCCTCGAAGGCCTAAGATTAGCCTACGAGACTCATCTTTCGCAGGGGCCTGACTAATGACGGTTCCAGCGCTTAGGCTTGGCGGTTTGAGAATCAGTCCGCCCATTGGCCTGGCGCCGATGGCCGGGTTCACGACACTGCCCATGCGCCTGATGGCCCGCCGGGCGGGAGCAGGGTTTGTCTACACGGAGATGGTTCCGGCCGAGGCCCTGGTGCGAGGTTGCCCCATTGTTCGACGGCGCCTTGCCATATCTCCTCGCGAGCACCCGGTGATAGTGCAGCTTTACGGGGCGGATCCATCAGTGCTGGCTGATGCTGCAGCGATTGCCGAGGATGCTGGCGCAGATGTGGTGGACCTTAATCTCGGTTGCGTTGCTCCCGAAGCGCTGCGGTGCGGGGCTGGCGCGGCCCTAGCCGCCCAGCCCGTGGCCGCTGCCGCTTGCGTGGCGGCAATTGCTTCTGCCACGCGACGGCCCGTTACGGCAAAACTCCGGGCTGGAACGTCACCCGCCAACCGCAGCTACCTCGACCTTGCCAAGCGATTGGTTAACGCTGGAGCGTCCGCCGTTGCGCTTCATGCGCGGACTGTGGCCCAGGGCTTCCGCGGGCGGGCTGACTGGCGCCTTATCGCGGACCTGGTCGAGGCGGTCCAGGTGCCGGTGCTGGGTAATGGGGATGTGAGGTCCGCGGATGACGCACTTGCGATGCTGGCGACCACGGGCTGCGCTGGCGTCTTGGTTGGGCGGGCGGCGATAGGCAATCCGTGGCTCTTCGGGGGAATCACGGCACGGTTGCAGGGGTGCTCAATGCCAGCGGCGCCGAGCCCTGGGGAGCGGTTAGCGGCTGCGCTGTGGCTGATTGGCATGCTTTCGTCTGGCCCGCTTGCCTACGATTTACCCGCCCTTCAACGACAGGTGCTGCCGCTGCTGAGGGAGATGCCGGGGATTAAGAAGCTGCGCGAAGCCGTGGCTGCTGCGCGGTGTGTTGAAGAGATGCGGCAGGCCGTAATGACGTATTGGGCATCCGTCCGGCAGGAGGCCGGAGCATGAAATACGTGCTCGGGTTGAGCCTCGGGTCTTCAAGACGCGACAAGACCGTGGAAATAGAGCTGCTCGGGCAGCGCATAGTGGTGGAGCGGCGCGGCACCGATGGCGATACCGCCAAGTTCCGCCAGCTCATGCAGGAAAATGACGGCAGAGCTGACGTCCTGTGTGTCGGAGGCGCTAATTTGGCTCTCCACTGGCGAGGGCGCCGATACCCTCTAGAGTGCGTTGTGCGGCTGACGCGCGGAGTGTCCCAGACGCCGGTAGTTGATGGCTCTGGTGTCAAGGATAGTCTAGAGCGCTACGCAATAGGATGGTTGCAGGCTCGAGGTCTTGTAGATTGGTTCAATGCGAAGGTCCTTCTAGTTTCAGCCGTTGACCGCTTTGGCATGGCTGAGGAGCTCCGTGCGATTGGCGCGCGGCAAGTAATTTGCGGCGACCTTATGTTCAACCTCGGCATTCCCATCCCACTACGCTTTCGAGCCGTTGACATCCTGGCGCCCCTGTGCTTGCCTTTGCTGCGCCGTTTGCCAATGAGCTGGCTCTATCCGACCGGTCGTGCTCAGGAGCAGGTGCGCCCGCGCTATAAGGGCTGGTATGAGTGGGCCGACGTAATCGTCGGCGACTTTTTAATAATCCGTCGGTACATGCCAGAAGACCTTTCGGGAAAGCTGTTGGTTACGAATACGACCACGCAGGAAGATATTGACGAGCTGAGGCGCCGGAGGGTCGGGACGGTAGTGACGACTTCTTTACGTGTGGAAGGCCGCAGCTTCGGGACGAACATATTTGAGGGAGTGCTAAGGTGTCTTGCGGATGGACGGCACGCAGACATGGTGCGGGAGGATTTTCTGTCCATTGCTCACAGCATTGGCTGGCAGCCTGAGGTGCTGGACCTGGCACCCGAGTGCTGAGGACTGAGGAGTCGAAAACCGTTGGCAAGGTTTGCCTTCATTATCCACCCGCTCGAGGTCTCGGACGTAGCGCGCAAGTACAAGATTGCACGCTACTTGCCCGGCTCGTGGGTTGAAGCGGCGCTGGCCTGGATGCAGCCCAAGGTGGTCAGTGAAATAACGGGGCTTGTCTCGGCGGCGGGGGCAAGTGCCGAAGGATGGTTTGTGGGTTGTCCTGCGACGCCTCGACAGCTTCTCGAAGGTGGCCAACGCGTGCTTGAGAAAGTCATCCAGGCTGCCCGACTGGCTGAGAGTATCGGTGCGGACATCATTGGCCTGGGGGCTTACACCAGCATTGTCGGCAATGGCGGCGCCGAGGTAGCAGCAGCGGTAGATGCTGCGGTCACCACGGGGAACAGCTACACCTGCTTCACTGCTGTCGAGGCTGCCTTAAGGGCTGCGGAGATGATGGGCATCGTACCGGCCCAGGCAACAGCCGCTGTGCTTGGTGCCACTGGCTCCATCGGCCGGGCGTGCTCGATATTGCTGGCGGATAAAGCCGGACGTCTTGTCCTGGCCGGCCGCCGGCGCGACCGACTCGACCAGGTGGCCGCAGAGGCTGCTGCGCATGGAGCGAGCGGAGTGGAAATTCACGACAGCGTTGCTCAGGCTCTTCGGGACGCCGACATCGTTATAACTGTGACCTCAGCTCTGGAGGCCATCGTTGAGCCGCAGCACCTTAGGCCTGGCGCGGTGGTTTGTGACGTAGCGCGGCCGCGTGATGTGTCCCGGCGGGTTGTCGAGGAGCGGGACGATGTTCTGGTAATCGAGGGTGGGGTCGTGAAGGTCCCGGGCCCTGTGGAGTTTCACTTTGACTTCGGTTTCCCGCCTGGGACGGCTTATGCGTGCATGGCGGAGACGATGATGTTGGCCTTAGAGGAAAGGATAGAAGACTATTCGATTGGCCGCGACCTGGAGCTGGAAAAGGTCTTAGAAGTGGGGACTCTAGCAAGAAAGCATGGGTTTGAGTTGGCCGGTTTCCGTGCCTTCGAGCGGGCGGTGACTGAGGAAACCATAGCGCGCGTGCGAGAGCGGGCGGCGGCAAAGCGGCGGGTCGCCTAATACCCGGCGCGTAGGCTTAGGTTCTGCGAGGCGAGCCATGCAGTACCCACCCGACGAACGTGAGCAAAGACTGGCGCGGCTGCGGAGGATGCAGGCCGAAGGCCGCGACCCCTTTTCGGTGCAGAGTTTCCAGCGCACCCACGCTTGCCGTGAAATAGTGCTCGGCTACCCGGCGAACGATGGTCACCAAGTGGCGGTAGCTGGCCGACTGATGGCCATGCGTCGCCATGGTAAGTCTACCTTTTCGGACCTTCACGATGAGAGCGGGCGGCTACAAGTGCACGCGCGCATAGATGTTCTTGGCAGCGAAGGGTACCAGGAGTTTCTGGAGATAGACTTAGGGGACTTTGTAGGTGTCACGGGGACCGTTTTCCGCACCCGCACGGGAGAAGTGACAGTACTCGTGCAAGATTGGCAGTTGTTAGCTGTGGCCTTGCGGCCGCTTCCGGAGAAGTACCATGGCCTGCGCGACGTGGAAGTGCGGTCGCGGCGGCGCTATCTGGACCTCATTGCCAATCCGGAAGTGAGGGATGCTTTCCGCGCACGGGCGCGGATGATTCAGGCCGCTCGCAACCTCCTCAACGCCCGGGGTTTTCTTGAAGTGGAGACCCCGATGATGCAGCCAATTTATGGCGGCGCGGCTGCCAGGCCCTTTGTCACACACCACAACGCCCTCCACATGGACCTGTTCCTGCGGGTTGCCCCAGAGCTTTACCTGAAGAGGCTAATCGTAGGCGGCTTTGAGCGCGTCTACGAAATAGGGCGCGTGTTCCGCAACGAAGGCGTGGACAGCCGCCATAACCCGGAGTTCACCATTCTCGAAGCATATCAAGCCTATGCCGATTACCATGACTTGATGGAGCTTACGGAACAGCTAGTTGTTGCCATGGCTTCGGCCGCCGTAGGAAGACACGTCATTTGCTATCGGGGCCAGGAGATTGACCTAAGGCCACCTTGGCGTCGGCTAAGTTTCTTCGAGGCGCTGCAGGAAGCTACTGGAATGGACCTCTCCGGTCTCGAAGACGACGCTGAGGCTACTGCTTTGGCGACTCGCCTGGGTATCGGTGACCCGCCGCCCAGTAACTGTCCTGACTTTCTTGATCGTGCTTTCGCCGAGTACGTCCAGCCCAAACTCATCCAGCCTACGATTGTTTACGACTATCCACTGGCTCTTTCGCCGCTGGCCAAGCGCCATGCCGACCGCCCGCAGGTTGCTGCTCGCTTTGAGCCCTTCATTGGTGCCGAAGAAGTGGGAAACGCTTTCAGCGAACTTAACGACCCTTTGGACCAGCGCCGGCGATTCGAGGAACAGGCCGCCTTGCGCGCAAAGGGTATGCTCGAAGGCCACCCGCTAGACGAGGATTTTCTCTTGGCTCTCGAGCACGCCATGCCGCCCACTGGCGGTCTCGGCCTGGGCATTGACCGCCTGGCTATGATACTTCTGAGCAGACCCAGCCTTCGCGAGGTCATTTTGTTTCCGCTGCTGCGGCCTGAGGAATCGGCAGATGCTTAGCCAGGCACGCTATTTGCTGGTGGCCATGAGGCCATACCAGTGGACGAAGAACGGCCTCGTCCTCGCTGCTCTTATCTTTGCCCACCGTTGGAACGACCCTCAGTCTATTCGCCTCGTTGGTATGGCCTTCGTGGCCTTCTGTGTGCTTGCTAGCTTCACATATTTACTTAACGACTTGCGTGATGCGAAGGAGGACCGACTCCATCCGCGCAAACGCAACCGGCCTATTGCGGCAGGGCTGCTTTCGCCATCCGTGGCTATTGTTGCAGCCGCTCTTCTTCTTGCTTCAGGGCTGGCCTTGGCCTTCGCTGTTAATCTTTCGACCGGGGCCATCGCTGCGTCATACGTGGTGATTACCGTTTTCTATCAGATTGGCCTGAAGACAGTCGCCATTATAGACGTGCTTGCCATCGCTGCAGGGTTTGTCTTGCGGGCGGTGGCCGGGGCGACCGCCATTCAGGCCGAGATAAGTCCCTGGCTGCTCATCTGCACAGTCCAGTTGGCCTTGTTCCTGGCCCTGGCGAAACGCCGCGGGGAAATAGTGGTGCTCGGCGAGGATGCCGCGGCTCACCGCGCCAGCCTAGCTCACTATTCGACCTATCTGTTGGACCAGATGATTGCCGTGGTTACCGCTTCAACCGTCATGTCCTATGCCCTGTATACCATCGCCGAGCGCACCGTCCACATTGTCGGCAGCACTAACCTCATGTACACGATTCCCTTCGTTCTCTACGGCATCTTCCGCTATCTTTACCTCATACACAACTACGGCGAAGGCGACGCTCCTGACCGGATCCTCCTCACCGATAAACCGATCCTCGTCAACTTGCTGCTTTACGTTATCGCTGTGGTAATCATTCTCGAGCTTGGGGGCGGGCACCAGGCGACGCCAGTTGCTGGACAGTGACAGTATTGTCGTGCAGGACTAGCTAGCTGTCGCCATGTGCACCAGCTATTGCGAAATTGCCGGCCGCGAGGCCCGAAAAATACCGCGAGAAGGATTAGCTTTTCAGTAGCCCGGTACCTCCCAGGGTTTAGTCCAGAGCTGGGTGCAGCGGTTGCGCGACGGGGCCACAGCACCTTTACAAAGCAGGGCCACACAAGTAGCCTGGTCGGCGTCAACGCGAAGAGAAGCGGTCCTTATGTTGGCATCTTCTAAGCGCGTCCAGACGCCATCGCGCCACTCGCCCCACTCGCCCTTCGCCGGGAGGGCCGGTAGCTTCAACTCGCCTGCTTCGAAGGGGCAGACTACGACCGCCTGGCTCCTGCGCAGGTCCTGACCATCCAGACTCGCCACGCCAACCATCGGGCCACCAGCGACGATTTGCTCTCCGTTTATCGTTATTCCGCCTGCTGCCAGGGCCAGGAGAACCTTGCCGTCGTTGCTCACGACGGCCACGGCTGGCCACCAGGGCCGCGCGGTCAATTCTACCGGGCCGGCCGTCGTCTCTATTGTCACCTTGTTGGGCGCGTCGTCGGCGGTCCCATAAACAACGTATGCATCGGCCGTAGCGGTTTTCTGGCGCATCACGTGAAGCCGGTGATCGTTGGGTGAGACTTTAATCGCGACAGGAGATTGCTGAAGTGCCGCAAAAGCGCGTGCGTACACTCTGCAGAGCGCCTCAATCTCTTCCCGCCCTGCAAATTCCAAGGGGTCGGCCAGCCAGATGACGACGCCGTTCTCTACTTTACGCCTGGTGAGCACCGGATGGCCATCGGCGGCGAGGAGCACTTCTGTGTTCGGGCCGGGCTTGATGCGCACCTGGGGACGAAGCAAGAGTGTGTCGGTCTCATTTCCTACTAATAGTTCTGGGCCGCGATAGCGCTCTGGACCCGCGAACAGCAGCTCAGCGGCGGTGCAGCCGGTGAGGGCTGCTAGCCTTTGCGGGCCTAGCTGCTGGCGCATTTCGTCCCAACCGGGATAGCCGCTCACCAGTAGCTGCCCGCCACGTCGCACCCATTCCAGCACAGCCTGGAAATCTTCTTCCCTCGCCGCCAGGGCAGCAGGCCAGATCAGCGTCTTCGTTGCAGTAGGGAGACTCGCCGCGGCGAAATCATCAGCGACGTTGAAGGGTATGTGCAGGCGCAACAATGCCTGTGCCGCCATGAAAATGGCCTGACGCCCGTGGACGTCAGAGTTTCCCAGCCTCAAAGGGGTCGGGGCCAGGACGGTGACTTGTGGCGCCTCATACTTCGGCGCCAGAAGCCGCCACATGAGGCTGAGGTTGCGATGGGCATAGGCTACGTCCTTGGGCACGAAGTCGTTGGGGTACAGGATACCCCAGGGGAAGACCCACTCATCGGCGTCGCGCAGACACCAGTTCTGTATTTTTGAGACCCCCATGCCCAGAGCATATGCGGCCACTGTGAGGAAAAGCTGTTTTTGCTGCTGCTCAGTACGCACGATGTGGTATCCGGCAGCGCCGTTTTCAATGCTCCAGGCCGGATGTGTCTTGACCCCGTATTCGCCAAGGTTGACGCTCTTGCCGGCGTAGCGCATGTCATTGAAGGCGATGCGCTCTGGTAGGATTATCAGGTCGTCCCTGGGCGTGCTGAAGAAGCCGAAATTAGACACGTCATGGCCGTTAAGAGTGAGGCGCAAGTCCAGGCCGTGCCATGAATCCTGGTAGTATTCGCTGGTTATGGGGTGGGATGGGTCGCCGGCGCGGATTTCCTGCACGTGTCGCTCAATCCAGCGGCGCATGAGCCAGACGTTGAAGTTTTGCCGCTCCACTTCGACCGGGTCGTCCCAAGCCCCAGAGTTGGGCGGTGGAAAGTCAAGTTGTCCCAGGGGCGCGGGCAGTTGTTCCGTACGCCAGGCTCTGGCCAGAGCCTGGTCGCTGCCATATTTGCCTGTCAGATACTCATTCCAGGCTTTCTTCAGCCACGGAAGGTCTTCGTAGCGCAACTGAAAGTCTCCATTGATGTACCAGAGCAGGCCGGGCGTCTTGCCGAGCCTCCTGGCGTACTCGCTGCACATGCGGCCTTGCGCGGCCAGTTCGTCATCGTTGACCGCCACGTTATGCCCGATCAGTATGCCGCACATGAATACCAGCCCGCGTTTCATGAGCATTTGTGCCATGGCCTCGAAGGAGCGCCAGTCTTCTTCTTCAAAAACGTGGCCGGGCTTAGTGTACTGAAGGATTTCGTAAACCTGCAGGCCGCAATCGCGAGCAATGCGCTGGATTTGGTCCCAGCGATAGGGATTAATACCTCCAGCCTGATAGTCGTTGCTATAGTTGTCCGACCCGAACAGGAATACAGGTCGGTCATTGAGGCGGAAGTAGTTGTCGCGAAATTCCAGGCGCGGGCCGGCGCGCACTTCCGCTTCGTCGCGCAGGACAACGCCGGTCTTTGCCTGGTCAATCACCTGGTTGTCTGTAGCGAGACGGGCGTCAATTTCCAGCAGCCCCCTGGCTGCCGCAGAAGGCTTAATGGTCACCGCAAACTCTCCAGTATCCCCTGCGCTGACGTTGACTGGCGCGCGTCCCGAAGCTACCAACTTCCCCTTGCAGTAGGCGGTCATCTCGACCGTGCCCACAAGGGGCTGGGCGCCATAGTTGCTCACCCTGGCACGGATGGTGACCGGTTCACCCCGCTTGTAAAGGTCTTTTTCTCCCCGCAGGTTGTGAAGAAAGCAGCCACGGAGGAGCCATTTGGTGAGCACTGCGAGCCGCTGGGCCGAGCCGGGCACCGCCGGTCCGAAGAGGGGCTTGTTTTCCACGCCGAAATATGCCGAGAGCGACCGCGCGTAAAAACCTGAATAGTTTAGCAGCAGGGCTGCAGCGGCACCCCGGGGCCGTCCGTAGCGGTCTTTCGATACCAGCAAGGGGACCCAACGAGCGTTGTCCCAGCCGGTCACACCTGCGGCCACCCAACCCTCCACCGTGCCGGGAATTTTCCCGCCGCCCATGATGGTCTGGCCAGGCGCAGGCTCCACCGAAACCGCTCGGCGCAGCCGATAATGCGCGTCGCACATGCCCATCTGGTAAGGCATAAGTTCCAAGCCGTCGCCTGGCTTGCCGCTTGACGTATTAAGCGGCCGGTATCGCAATCCCGTAACGTCAATGAGCTGGGCCTTGTCCAACCACACTTGTCCGGTGGCACCATAGAGGCCGAACTTGATGAATACCCTGTCAACTTCGTAGGCGGGCTGGAAGGTGTAGCTTACTTCCCGCCAGTCGTTGTCTCCGGTTAGCTGGACGAGGTCGTAGGGCTTCACGAGCCGGTCGCCGCTGTACTGGTACAGTGCGACAAAGGCAAAATGCCGGCCTTTTACGTCGCGCGTCTTAATCCACGCCCGGAAAGCGTACTCGTGGCCGGGTTTCACTGGCATCCATGCATACCAGACAGGCTCCCCAGGGCCCGGCGCCTGGGGGTCAAGCTTGACCGTCGCGACTCTTGTGCCTTCGACCTCTGCGCTCGTTTCAATGAAGCATCGGCTTGCGTCCTCACGATGCCATTGGCCGTCCAGGGCCACTCCACCTACGGGAGCATTGTCAGCTTTTTCGAAGCCGCCATCGGGCAGGAGATTGTTGGGCCAGCGCATTTTTTCCTCGCGTACCGCCCGCCAGCGCTGGGCCCAGTTCACCCATCTACCGTTCTCCCGCACCATCGGGTCGTTCAGCGGGTAGCCGCCTACGACAACCAGTTTCCCGCCTGCCCGGCAAAAATCCACAATTTGAGACCGCAGCGCCATGGGATAGGCTGGGCCATAGCCAAGAACGAGCAGGCCGTTTGCACCAGGCCTGAGAAGCTCTGCCATCTGCTCCGTAGTGGCCGCTTGAGCATCTAGGCCGGCTGAGCGGAGAACATTTACCGCCCACGACGGGTCGACTCCCCCAGGCGGCACAGGTAGGTCGGCCTCTGACCAGACAACCACCCTTTCCGACGCTATACCGGCGGGCATCCATTCTGTCACTTCGTCAATGCCGCGTGGTTGATCGCCTTCCACAAGCGTGAAGTCGTCAAAATACGCTCTGCCGACGGCACGGTAAAAGCCGAAGTGCACGTTGATTGTGGCTGTGTCCGGTGTGAGGTCGAAGGTATAAGTGTACCGCTTCCATTCGGCCGGCTCGCGGAGCTGGACAAAATCGCGGAAGGCAACCAGGGCGCCGTCTTCGCTGTACTGGTAGATGGCTGCATAAGCAAATCCGCCCTCAGCCGTGACCCGGACTTCTTCGACGCGGATGTCGCAGGCCACAGTCATGCGCTGCCAACTGGGGCGGCGAAAAACTGACTGAGTGGCCATGCCCTCTTCGATCAGGACGCAGCGATTGCCTGGCCTGTCTACGACTATGGAAGAGGCCATGGGCATTATCCAGCCCCGCGTGCCGTCGAAGCGGCCATTGACGATGTAGGACGGGACCTGTGTGAAGCACGGGCTGATGGCCAACAGCGCCAGGAACATGGCTGACCCTCCAGTTGGGGCGGTTTTTCGGGCCGCTGCTGTCATTCTACTCGCACTGGCGAGCTCCTGCGGGGGCGGCCCCCGGAATACGGCAAATAGAGCCAAAAAGTCTGGGAAAAAGTGGACTACAGGAGAACCTCTGCGCAAGGGTTGCCTCAGAAAACGATTTCAGCCGCGTGGCCTGCACCGACTGGGAGGACAGAAGGACAGGCGTAAAAGCCGCCTTCGAATACCCACACAGGAGGAAGCGTAAAGCGGCGTGCGCCTAGCCTTCCACCTGCGGGAGCATCCGGCGCCGAGAAAGCGAGTTTTGTAACACGCTCCGGGAAAAAGCCTGCTACATCTCGGTATCCGTAGCGAAGGTTCCGGGATGACCGTACTCGTCGCGTAGCCGGAGCATGAAAAGGTAGTTTTCCAAAGGGCCGCCCTTGAAGATGCAATTGCTCGTTGAATAGATATAGGCGCCGCTATCCACACCGCCATAGCGCAGGCAGTATAGGGCACTCTCGCGTATCTGGTCGTGCGTCCCAGCCTGCACCCATGCACAGTTCACGTTGCCGATGAGACAGAAGTTCGGACCGACAATCTGGCGCACTTGCGCGATGTCAACGCCCGCCATCGGGTCCAGCGAATGCAGGGCATCAATGCCGGTGGAGACTAGCTGGTCTAGGATTGGCATGATGTCGCCATCGGTGTGTTTGACGGCAAAGGCGCCAGCTTTTTTGATAGCCGTTACTATTTGTGCCAGAAAGGGCGTGACAAATCTCGAGAACATGCGTGGCGACAAAAAGGGGCCGTCATTAAAGCAGTAGTCGGCGCACATGAAGATTACTTCGGCCCCCGCACCGATAAGTTGTTGCGCCAGCTTGCACGCGCCCTCAGCCATCTGCTGGGCCTCTTCCAGCATTTTGTCAGGCTGGTCGGCCAGCCGCATGGCAAAATCCATCATGTGCGTGCCGTCGGGGATTGCATAGGTGCCGTCTACGAAAGCCGAGAGCATAAACGTGTCGCCAGCGATTTCGCGCACGTACTCGAAAGACTCGCATTGGTCATCTACAGGCAGCCAGTGCAGCCCGGTGATGATGTTCCACTTGAGTTTGGTGGCCACATCAACCCAGAGTTCAGCGTTGCGCTTGAGCATGTCGCGCCGCCGGGTCCCGGTAACGTCCTGCAGATGCTCGGCACGCAGAGGAGTCTTGCCGAAATGCTCTTCGCATAGCTGAAACTCCAACTCGAAATGTGGCACGAGGTCTTGAGGCCTGCGACCGCTTAAGGCTTCAATGGCTGACTGGCGAGGTGTCACGCTGAGGCCCCCTTGCGCAATTGGTGCTTATAGCCTTTCTCGCACGTAGTTGAGAAGGCCACCGGAGATGAGGATTTCGCGCTGGCGCGGCGCGGCCTCGACCTGGGCCGTGAAGCGCTCACCGGTCGTACCCAGCTCAACCTCGACCTCGCCCGTTTCCACCCCATAGCGGGCACTAACAATCTTCAAGGGCGTGCCCTGGGATAGCTTTTCGTAGACTTCTCGGTCTATCACCAGCGGCAATATGCCGAAATTAACCAGATTCGCTTGATGGATGCGGGCGAAGCTAAGTGCGAAGACCGCTTTGATGCCCAAATACATGGGGGCGAGCGCAGCGTGCTCCCGGCTTGAGCCCTGACCGTAGTTCTCGCCGCCGACGATGAACCCACCACCGGCCTCCTTGGCCCGTTGCGAAAAGTTCGGGTCCAGACCTGAGAAAACGTACTCCGCAATAGCGGGGATGTTGCTGCGAAGGGGTAGTATCTTGGCGCCGGCTGGCATTATGTCGTCTGTTGTGATGTTGTCTCCCACTTGCAGCAGTACCACCCCTCGGACCTCATCCTCGAGCGGGCCTCGCATGGGCAGAGGCGCGATGTTTGGCCCGCGGACGATCTCCACACGCTTGGCTTCTTCCTGGGGTAGTGGAGAAATGAGCATGGAGTCGTCAATAACGGGGTCCGCTGGCGTCTCGACGAGAGGCGCGGGACCAACTTCTTGCATGTCCACAAACTCCCCCGCGACGGCCGCTGCCGCGCACACGGCAGGACTTGCCAGGTAGACCTGTGCGTCCGGCGTGCCGGAACGGCCACGGAAATTCCGGTTAAAGGAACGCACTGAGACCCCGCCAGACGGGGGAGCTTGGCCCATGCCAATGCATGGGCCGCAGGCGGCTTCAAGGATGCGCGCACCGGCTGCCAGGAATGTTTCCAGCAAGCCCAGCCGGGCTGCAGTGAGCAGTACCTGGCGTGACCCTGGCGCAATGCTGAGGGAAACGCGCGGGTGGACCTTGCGTCCGCGCAACACGTGGGCGACAGCCATCAGGTCAGCTAAAGACGAGTTCGTGCACGAGCCGATGCAGACCTGGTCCACTGGCTGGCCGGCCAGTTCGCTGACAGGCACTACCCGGTCGGGCATGTGCGGGGCCGCCACCAGAGGCTCCAGCTCATCCAGGTCTACGTCAATTAGCTCTTCGTATTGGGCGTCGTATTCAGGCTCAAGGGGCAGCCAGTCTTCAGCGCGTCGTTGTAGCGTCATGAATTCTTGGGTTCGGGTGTCGCTGGGGAATAGGGAAGAGGTGGCGCCGAGTTCCGCACCCATGTTAGTGATCGTTGCGCGTTCTGGCACGGACAATCCAGCTACGCCTGGTCCGAAGTATTCCAGGATTTTCCCGACGCCGCCTTTGACGGTGAGTCTGCGCAGGATTTCGAGAATGATGTCTTTCGCCGAGGCCCAGCCACGAAGCTGCCCCGACAGGCGGACGCCCAAGACAGACGGACAGCGCATGTAAAAGGGTTGGCCGGCCATAGCCACGGCAACGTCCAGGCCTCCTGCGCCGATGGCCAGGCTGCCGATGCCCCCAGCCGTTGGCGTATGGCTATCCGACCCCAGAAGTGTCTTGCCTGGCACCGCGAAGCGCTCCAGGTGTACTTGATGGCAGATGCCGTTGCCGGGGCGTGAAAAATAAATCCCGTAACGTGCCGCGACGCTCTGCAGGTAGCGATGGTCGTCAGCGTTTTCTGGGCCGGTCTGAAGAGTGTTGTGGTCAACGTAACTGACCGATAGTTCTGTCCGGACGCGGTCGAGGCCAAGGGCTTCAAACTGCAGGTAAGCCATGGTGCCAGTGGCGTCTTGCGTGAGGGTTTGGTCAATGCGAATCGCTATCTCCTCGCCCGGCCGAAGTTCACCGTGCACCAGATGCGCGCTCAGTATTTTCTCTGCTAGAGTTCCGTGCACTGGTTACACCCCGAAGTTGGAGCAAGCTATCCCCTTTACTCGGCGCACAAAGTAGCTGGCTCTTCGCAAGTACGTCAAGCACATGCGCCTAAATTTGTCATCGGCTGCCTGGACAGGGTTGGTCCCGGTTCACTGCGCTGGCCGTACCTGTGTGGAGCCGTCCGAGCGGACGATCAGAATGTGGGTGACCGTGGTTTTAGTGCGGCGGATGAGGTCGCGCTGGAAGGGGTCCATTTCGTAGTCCGTCTCGGACTTGTAAGGAATGGCTGCAACGACTGCTGGGGGTGCCAAGAGCGTGGCCGTCTGCTCGCCGGCAGGCTTAGTTGTGCTGGCGGCTTCCGTTTGTGGTGTGGCGCTCTCGGCGGCGAACACGACCAATACCCCGACTACGAGCACCGCGACAACAAGGAAACTACGTTTCATTGTCCGGTCCCCCCTGGCGGGTGGGTTGCGGTATGGGGCACCCAGCCCAAATTGGCCCCAAAGTGACGGGCCCTTGCGGCTGCGCCTTGCTTTACTTTAGACGGCTGGCAGGCACAGAAGTGCCGCAGGTTCCAGTGACGAAGTCTTTGCTCAGCTTCGGCTGCGGCCAAATAAGCGATTGTCTCCAAGGGGGCGGTAGAGAACGGTTTGACTAGTCCACTTTCGGACGCCTACAATCGGCTGAGGGGATAGCTCCAGTGTGCGAAGGAGATGTTGTTCGGCGTCGTTTGCCGTCCTGGCTGCGGGTGAAAACTGGCAAGGGCCGGGAAGGCGCAGAGACGCGAGCAGTTCTGGCCGCGTGCGGGGTGCATACGGTTTGCCAGGCTGCTCGCTGCCCCAACCTTGGTGAATGCTTCCGCGCTGGCACTGCAACCTTCATGATTCTGGGCGACGTATGTACACGGGACTGCCGGTTTTGCGCTGTTCCGTGCGGCCGGCCGGCGCTGCCTGATCCTGACGAGCCGCGCAGAGTAGCGGAGGCGGCTGCGCGCCTGGGGCTCGAGTTCGTTGTGGTCACCTCCGTCACGCGAGATGACTTGCCTGACGGGGGTGCGGCGCACTTTGCCGCCAGTATCCAGGCTCTTCGCGCACGTCTTCCACAGGCGGGTATTGAGGTTTTGGTACCTGACTTTCTGGGGCGACGGGCAAGTCTGGAGACCGTGGTTGCTGCCTGTCCGACTGTGCTTAACCACAATATTGAAACTGTGCGCCGCCTTAGCACTATCGTTCGTCCCCAGGCCGACTATGAGCGCTCACTGACACTTTTAGCCACGGCTAAGGAATTAGCTCCCCAATTGCCCGTGAAAAGCGGTTTAATGGTTGGCCTTGGCGAGCGCGACGAAGAAGTGTATGAGACCTTGGTCGATTTGCGGGCCGCGGGTTGCGACATTGTTACCGTTGGCCAGTACTTGCGCCCATCGCCCCACCAGCTCCCTGTGGACCGCTACGTCAATCCAGAGGGTTTTCACCTTTATGAAACTTGGGCACGGGAATTGGGGTTTGTTCACGCTGCCTCCGGCCCCTTTGTGCGCAGCAGTTATCATGCGGCCCAGGCGGCCAAAGAGGCCTTGGCGACGTTTGGCCAAGCGCCCTAGCCCGGTCAGTGGAGATGGCTGTGCGCAAGCTTATTGCTGTTGTGGCTGAGTGTGTGGTTTATGTGCTGATTGCCGCCGCCCTCATCGGTCTGCTCGCGGTGCATACGTTGTCGCGCCGTGGCTGGAGCCGCGATGTACTGCGCAAGATAGCCGCCCAGGAGCTTGCCAACTTCCTGGGCGGACCAGTGACCGTCGGTCCGGTGACCGGAGACATCTGGCGTGGCATGACTGTGCACGGCTTTGCCCTCGACGATCCGTCGGGGCGCCGGGCGATGGCTGCCGAGCAACTCCATGTAGATTGGGACCTGCCAGCAATACTGCGCCGCAAAAAAGCGCCTGCTGAGGCTATCCGTCGGCTCCGTCTTCTCCGGCCGTATGTGTGCCTGGTGCAAGATGAGGCCGGTCGTCTCAACATTGAGCGTCTTTACTTCTTGCTCGTGCGCGGGACTAAGGCTGCTGGGCCACCGCCAAGGCTGGTATTGGAGATAGTTGACGGGGCAGTAGACTACGACTTGCGTGGGCCCAAAGTACCTCAGGCCCTTAGACGGGGTCGCATCTACAGCCTGAACCTGACCGCCGACACCAGGCGGCCTAACCTTTTGCTTCTGTCGGCACGAGGTTCTGCGGCTGCTGCTCCCATGCGCAGGTTCAGCGCACAACTCGGGTCTGTCACTGACTCTGGAGCTTTGGGGCTGACGCTGGTCGCGGAAGGCGTCAATGTCGCTGCCCTTGTCCGTCTGACCAAGGCACAGCTTCCCGCTAAACTGCTCAGTGGTCTAGCCGACTGCCGAGCTGCGGTGTACCGTGGCGCCAGGAAGGCACGGTTGGAATGGTCGGCTACCATAGGCGCTCGGGGGGTGACAGCGCAGGTTGCTGGTACGGCCGGATTGGTGAGTGGCGAGAGAGTGGCGTGTTACGCGACGCCAAGGACGCTTTGGATATCGGCCCCGGCCGTGAGGTGGGGCCCCAGCTTGGCCTCGGTCGAACTTGCACTCCAACAGTACGCGCGCCCGAGCGTAGCGCTGCGCTTTGAGCACGTAAGTGTTTACTGGCCGCAGGTAGTGGCTGCCCTCCCGGAATCAAGGCGCCGGCAGCTCGCGGGCTTGAGCTACAAGGGGTGGATTACAGGCCGCGGCGAGTACACCGGCCCCAAAGACCATGGCGACCTTCAGGCCTCGCTCGCCGCTAGTAGCCCGCTCACGCTGCGCTCGCATGAGGGTACGACGCTGTCAGCGGAAGGAGCCGGTTTCAAGGTGACCGCTCACGACATCTCGAATCCGGCGGTCACCTTCCAGGCGGATATCCGCAGGCCCAGCGCAACTAATCTTCCTGAAACCGTCGTCAAGGGACGCAGGCAGCGTCTCCAGCTTGAAGGGCTGAAAGACCTGTTAGTCACCGGAGCCTCGTATGGCGGCACGACCCTGGCCGCTACCAGTTTTTCGGCGGAATCCCTTCGGTTGGGTGACCTCTCGGCGTATCACGTACGAGGGAAAGCAAGCTTGTGGGGGGATGTTATCCGCCTGTCAGAAGTTTCCCTGGAAACGGCAGGTGGCACTCTGGCGGTGGCTGGGTTCGCCGGGCCTCATGAGGGCCACCAAAAACTGGCTGTGGTAGGCAGCTTCAACAGCGTTGATCTTCCCACTGCCATCCAGTGGCTTGGCGGCGGAGAGCAACAACTGACTGGGCGATGCGACGGGCGTTTTGCCCTGGTAGCGCTGGAAGACCGCCTGGATGCCGAAGGGTTTGTGGCAGCTAGCCACTTTGCGTCAGGGGAGTTTGCTTTCCGTGAAGCAGTCGCCATGTGCAAGCTGGAGGGAGATAAACTCAGGTTTCCGTGGCTGTTGGCGGAGAGCGAAGCGGGTTCGGTGGCCGGTGCAGGGGAGCTGGACTTGCAATCTCGACAGGTGAGGCTGAGGTTCGCGGCCGGGCCGGTCGAACTGGCCTCTTTGACTTCGGGGGCCGGCCTTGACGGGTGGGGAGGGAGCATGTGGGGCACGGGCACGGTGTCCGGCACGAAGGATGGCGTGAAAGTTGAAGCCGAGCTTGTGGCGCACCGCCCCTCTCGGGGCAAGGCATACGTGGAGGCCGTCTATGCTCGTGTAGATGGAAACCGCCACCGGCTATCGATTCCCAAGCTGCTTGCATGTCGAGACGGTGCGGTTGCTGAGTTTTCTGGCCAGTTGACCAACCTGCGCACTGAAACCCCTTATGGCGAGGTGTTGGGAGAGCTGCATGCGCTGGGGGTGGACGTGGCCCACCTGCCGACGTGGGTGGGAGCTGCCCCCAGAGAGGCCCCAAGTGGTTTGGTCGAAGCGCGCGCCCGCGTCAACGGCACGCTAGCCCAGCCCGCGCTGGAAGGAGATCTAAAGGCTGCGGCGGCGAGCTACCAACAATATTACGCGGCTTCCTTGGCTGGGCCGTTTCGTCTTACGTCGGAGGAATTTGAGTGGAGGTCGGTCTCTGGCATCGTTGAGGGCATCCGCGTATTGGGAGCGGTTGCTGCCAAGAACTTCGCTGGTTCAGAGGCCAGGGCGGATGTGGAAGTGTCCGTGAGGACTGAAAAGACCGACCTGTCACGGATCATGGCTGTGCGCCGGCATGGCCTGGGGATAGACGGCCGTGGGGCTGTCCGAGAGGCTTACCTGCACTGGGAGGGCGACCGATTAGTTTCAGCCAGCGCCACGGCAGCCATTGAGACCTTACGCTTAGGCAGCCTCAAGGCGTCAGACGTGGAGCTTAATGTCCGCACCGAGGGGGAGGAGATTGTTCTTCTGCCGGCGCGGATGCATCTCGCGGGAGGGCTGTGTGAGCTGTCGGGCAAGTACGACACTCAGTCACGTACTTTGGCCCTCACCGGTGAGCTGAGCAACTGCGCTTTGGAAAGTTTCTTGAGCGCGGCTTCCTCAGCGGCGCACGCCTTCATGGAGGATAAGCAAGAGGGTCGTCAGTTGGGGAGACGCCTGGAAAGCTGGTCGCATCGCTTAAAGGGGCCGCTCTTTGGGGCTGTCAGAGTGGTCGGACCAACGGACGGCTTGCGCGTGACGGCTGGCATAGACAACGTTGCCCTTGCGTTGGATGGTCGGGACCTACCAGAGGCACAAGTGCGGTGCGTGTACGACGTTGCGGAAAAAACTGTCCACGACTTGACCCTGGAAGCCCGCTACGGTGAAGGGCTTATCACAGCCGAGGGCTCGTTTGTTTTGGGCGGGAGGGTGAACGTCTTTGCCGACGCCAGCGCCCTCGATGTAAGAGACCTGCGGCAGTGGTTGCCATGGCTGCCGCCGGCTAGCGGTACATTGCAGCTTGCCTGCCTGGTCACCGGTGATAGCGACCGACCAGTGATAAAGGGGAGCTGTGACATCACCGGCCTGAGTGTTTCTGGGGCGCGATTGGACCTTGCTTCGGTGCCGGTCTTCACTTTGCAGGAGGGCAGCTTGAGCATTGACACTCTGGTCCTCAAACGCGGGCCGCATGAGCTGGTGCTCCACGGACGATTGCCCTTCACATGGGACGGCCCTGCTGTTCCCTCTGACCGACCGGTTCAGTTTCGAGCAGCCTTTGACGCCGTTGAGATTGCCACCTTTGTTGCGCTTGCCGGCGAGTACTACCGGGCGACTTACCCAGACCGGCCAGAATGGGCGCTGTCCGGTCTTGAAGCGCAGGGGGTTGCGGACGGTGTGCTCAACATCGCTGGCACGCTGGCGGAGCCGCGGATCTCGGGCGTCCTATCAGTGGATGCGCCGGCTCTTAAGCTGCGTGGCTGGTCGCAGGCGCTTAGGAACGTAAAGCTTCGCGCCACGTTGACCCCCGCTGTGGGCGGGACGGAGATTGCCCTGGAGGGCCCGTACGCCAGCTATGACGAAGTTGCTGCCAGCGGCGGTGGTAGAGTCCTGTTGCGGACGACCCAGTTGGACCGACTCTTCTATAACGACTGGCATCTAGTATTCTCGGTTGTGGCACCACAACAGACTTTTGCCGGAGGCACGACGGCCAAGGACCTTGCGGTGGTTGCCGCCCTGGATACGGTAGAGCCGGGGAAAGCACGTCTCCTGGTCCGACAGGGAAGTGCAAAACTGGGAGCAGGTAAAGTCGTCCTGAGGGGGAGCATGGACCTAACCGTCCCCCGGCTGTCCGAACTTCAGCGGAATAACTCGGACTTGCTGGTAGAGTTCGATAGCGCAGAGGTAGAGTATGGCAAATCATTTGAGGGTCTCTTGGCTGGCACGGTGCGGCTCAGGAATCCCCAGCCGGGCGAGCCTGCGGCGCTCACGTCGCGCTTGACCGTGTCTAAGGCGCGGATATCCATTGCTTCTACGCAGGCCGCCGGGGAGTTGTACGCGCCGCCGCTCGGTGTTCCGGACTTCGGGCTAGACCTTGCTGTAGACTTGGGACAGGACGTAACCCTTCGTGGTGCTGGGCTGCATCTTCCTCTCCAGCCAGCGCCTAAGGCGGTGGTACTCACTGGAAGTCTCCGAGAACCTTCACTGCGAGGGTTTGTCAGTGCCAGGCAGGGACGGGCGAGTCTGCCCGGTGGGTTCCTGGCAGTGAAGCATTTCGAAGTCGGCATGGCCTTGGGCGCGGCAGCGCCGGTGGCGCCGGGCGGCCGCAGGCTCCTCACGTGGAAGGCAGTCGTTAGAGGCGAGGCAGAGCGCGTGCTCTCCCAAACCGAAGTTGACGGCAGGACAGTGGGGCCTGTTCACATCTTTCTCAGCTTCGCTGGCGAGTTGCCTGGGGAAATCCGTGTTAAGGCTACTTCCGATCCGCCCTTGGCCGAGCAACAGATTTATGCTATCTTGGGAGCAGAGCCTTTCGGCGGGTTGACAACGGCTGCGTCGGCCACGGACCTGGCGTCGGAGCAGTTCGTGTCTCTGCTAGGGCTCGGACTGCAGGCGGCGGTGTTCGAACCACTCGAGGCTGAGCTCCGGGCCATGCTCGGCCTAAGCGAATTCCAAATAACCTTCGCCCTGAATCAACCGGTCGAAGTAAGGGTAGGAAAGTATTTGCTGAAAGACCTGCTAGTCTCGTACCAGCGGAGTCTGACGTCCGAAGCGAAAGTTGACTGGTGGCTATCGGTTTCCTATGAGTTGGGGGCGGGCACGGTTGTTGGCTACTACACTCGCTCGGACGGCGAGAAGCGATTCACGGGAGGCAGGCGACGGACGTGGTAACAAACCTTCACGGGTGGGTGATGGTCTGGGGCTGGTGGGTTGCGCGTCCGTCCGAGGCCTGGGTAGGAACCAATACGTGGCAACCGAGAAGGGCTCCCCGGACTTTCGCAACGTCGTTGACGAAAACTATGCACGCGTCTATAACCTGTTGCTGCGCCTGGTTGGAGACCGGGACGCTGCTGCGGACCTTACGCAGGACACCTTCGTCAGGGCCTGCCAGGCCTGGTCTCTATTTCGCGGCGACTGCCAGGTTTACACTTGGCTGTTCCGGATAGCAGTGAACCTTGCTCGAAACTATTTGGACCGGCAGTGCCGGGAGAGGCGCCGGGAGCCCCGCGGCCCCGAGGAGGAAGCCGATGTTCCCGACTTGGCCTCGGCTCCTGACGGAGAGGTGGAAACGAGGGAATTGGGAAGCTTGCTGGTCCGGGAATTGGCTGCGTTGCGGCCGGATCAAAGGGAGATCATAGTCCTGCGCGATGTCCAGGGCCTTTCCTATGAAGAAATAGGAGAGGTTCTTGGATGCTCCGTAGCAGCGGTGAAGAGCAAACTTTTTCGTGCTCGGTCTGTCTTACGTAAACGGCTGAGCGATTACATGGGCTGGGAGGCGTGACTTGATGGGCGGAGGAATGCCTATCATGGGCAAAGTGGTGAGAAGCTCTGCGCTGGCTCTCCTGGGGGCTTGGCTGTTCCTATGTGTCTTGGTGCCACGAGCCTATGCCGGACTTGGCGCGTGGAGTATTGCCGTGGCGGTGGTTGCCCAGCCAGCGGCTGGAGCCGAGACGCCCGGTGCACCAGTTGAGGCCGGTGGTCAGCCTGCAGAAGCACCGACATCGCCTGCTGAGACGTCGGCGGAACAAGAGGGCAGCGGAGGGACGCCGGGGGAGGGCAGTGTACCGCAGCAACAGGCAGAGGAAGCCCCCAGTCCAGCCAGTGGGCCAGCGGCGGTGGAGGAACAGGCGCCCGCTTCACCGGGAGCGGAGATGGCAGCGCCCCTGGTTGCCAGCGTTCGCGTAAGCGGCAACAAGTCAATTGCGGCGGAGGCTATACTGGATGAGGTAAAAGGGGTCCTAGCCCCTGGAATGCCCTTTACGGGAGACCGAGTTCGACGAGCCGAAGCTCTGGTCCGCCGCATGGGCTATTTCGACAGAGTGCGAATTAGCTACACTCTCGGCGAGCAGGGTGCGGACGTTGTAATCAACGTTGTGGAACGTCAGCGGATCGAGCGCATCACCTTTGTGGGCAACACGGTCCTGAGTAGTGAAGAGTTGATGTCGGCCATTCTCACGCGTGTTGGCCATCTGGTTGACCCTGATGCTATAGCTAAGGACATGCAGCGGATCCAGGCTGCCTATAGCGCCAAAGGGTACATGTGCGAGTTGGCGCCAGCGGATGTAGACCCTTACGGCGTCCTCACTTTCGTGATAATCGAGAGGCGGGTGGAAGGCTACGAGATCGAAGGTCTCAAGAGGACAAAGCGGTGGGTAGTGGAGAAACAACTGCGGGTGCGGCCAGGTGAACTATATAGCGACCAGCTAGTCCGTGAACAAGTGCTTCGCTTGCGAAATCTCGGCCTCTTTGAAGAGGTGCGGTTTGAACCTCGCGTGGGTAAGGTCAATCCGGAAAACGTGATTCTCGTCTTTCAGTGCAAAGAAGCCAGGACGGGGCAGGTGGCCTTCCAGGTTGGATACAGTAGCCTGGACGAGTTCGTGCTGGTCCTGGCGGTGGCGGAGAACAATTTCCGCGGCCGTGCAGAGCGAATAAGCTTAGGGGTCGAGATGTTTGGTCGCAAGAGCTACGAGTTTCGTTTTCTTGAGCCTTATTTCCGTAAGGGCGATACGAGCATAGAACTTGCGCTCTTTGACACGGAGCGGAATCGTCGGTTTGCGGGCGGTACTCTGGTGAGCCTGCCGAGCGATCAATTCGAAGAGCGGCGTAGAGGTGGCTATATACGCGCATCCCGTCCCTTTGGCGAAAAGCGGACGGTTTCGGTCACGTTCCGCAGCGAGGAAGTGTCCAGCGCCTTTTTCCAGGGGACGCGGATTTTGGTGCCACCTGTGCTCGTTTCGAGCGCTAGTCCCAGTCAGCAGGGGGGGGATTGGCGTGAGCGGCCGCCCACCTACGGCGGCCCTGGCCCGGGCGGCGAGGATTACCCAGGGCCGGGCGACCGTCCGGGGCCCATTGTGGTAGCGGCCCCACTGCATCCCGGCGGGCGCCTTGCAAGCTTGGTCTTTAGCTTGTCCGAGGATTTCCGGGACAACGCGGCCAATCCCACCCGCGGGTCCTTCAGGCGACTGTCGCTCGAAACTGCCGGCTCTTTTTTGGGGGGCGGAGAGAACTTTCGCAAAGTCACTGCCGAGTATCGCTATTTTAGACCAGTCGGCAAGTCCGTTCTGGCCGGGCGGCTCATGTTAGGTACGAGTTTTGGCAACGTTCCTCTGTTTGAGACATTCTTCGTTGGTGGGGCAACGACGCTGCGAGGCTATGAGGAGGAGCGCTGGCGCGGAGAGAAATTCGTGCTAATCAACCTTGAGTACCGGCGCCCGATCACCAAAAACCTGACGGCCGTAGTTTTTGCAGACGCAGGGGACGCCTTCGGCGGCGAGTATCCAACCCTCGTGCCGGGCTTCAGCATTTCTGCTGAAGACCAGAGCCTCAAGTGGCATGTCGGTGCAGGAGTTGGCATTCGAGTGGTTACGGAGATCGGCCCCTTGGGCTTCGACGTCGGCTTTGGCTCCGAAGGGAGCAGAGCGCATTTGAATTTCGGGCATACTTTCTAATTCGCAGCGCCGATGGAGTGTTTTGTAACGTGCATGATATCGGAGTAGGGTTCATATTTGTAGGCTGAGGAGAGGAGCAGAGTGCGCAACTCATTCGGTCGAAGACTGTCTAACTCCACGAGCTTGCGGGCTCTTAAGGGGAACCTTGACATGATGAGCCGCTGTATGCTCTGGTCAGGCGTGACGCTCGCACTGGCGGTGCTATCCTCGGGGAGCCACTGCGCTTATGCACAACAGGCTACTGCGGTCAAAATAGGCTCTGTCAACGCAGACCGGCTGTGGGAGGAGTTCCCTGCTGCGGCAGAAAAGCAAAAAGAGCTTGACGATATGCGTCGTGCGGCCACGGAGCTACTTCAAACCCTGAACCAGTACACTTTTCTTCCCGCTGAGACCTTCGCAGAGGTCGTGCGCATCCTGCGATTGCCCAAGCCCTTGCCCAAGGATATGCAGGAGCGGCTGGACGCCCTGTTGAAGCTTTCTGCGGAAAAGGACCTGGAGTTTCGCAACCTCCGTGCCAAGACGAACAGGACACCCGAGGAAGAGGACAAATTCAGAACACTCCAGGACCTGTTGGAAGCGCGGCAGCGGGACATGGAGGCGCTGGAGCAGCAGCTCGTTGAGGAGCTTCTCACGAAGCAGAGGGAGTACAGGGCGCAGGTCGTCGGTCAGGTACGGGAAGCCATCGGGGCAGTCGCGCGGGCGAAGGGCTACGACCTGGTATTAGACTCCTTTGTAGTGCTCTATGGTGGTGACGACCTTACCGACGCAGTGCTGGCGGTGCTCAGCAAGAGTGGACCCGGTGCACCTGCTGCGCCTGCGGCCCCAGCGCCACCGACCGCTCCTGCGCCTGGGGCCCCTCAGGGAGAAGGCGGCGGTGCTCAGGGCGGTCAGTAGGTTGCTGGCAGGGCTGGGGCTGGCTTTCGCGTGCGGCTGCGTAAGGCTCCCCCAGGAAGATGCACTTCCGCCATTGCCACCTCCGCCTCGGGACGGCTACGTAGTGATAGGGCCACTCTTGCCGCTTCATCCCTTGTGGCCCGAAGCCCGTCGCCTACACGAGAAGGCTTTGGTGCTTTTGGAGAGACCCGACCAGCCCATCACAAGTGGTTACTCGGATCCGTTGTGGAAGACGCCTCTTACTGAGATTCCTCGGCTGACGCAGCCTGTTCGCCCGGGCCCGTTGGAACTGACACCGGCGGTGCCGCGCCCTGGCGAAATCCCTACCATGCCCGGGTATCAGGATCGCATTGATGAGGCGCTGCGGTGGCGGCAGGAGATGATTGAGGCGAAGTACGAGAAGCGCTTGCGAGAGCACCGAGCCGCCGAGGAAACATCCCTGGCAAAGCTGGAGATAGAACTCTGGCAAAGGGTCCAAGTGGCGCTCAATAACCTCAGGATCCGAGAGGCTATGGGCGGGCCCGAAGGTAGCCGCGCCCGCGAACAACGGGAAGCCATAGAGTCTCGCGTGGAGCGGCAGATGCAAGCGGCGAGGGAAGAGGCAGAACAACGTTTGGCGTTGCTGGCCGAGGAGCTCGAGCAAGCAAAGGCCAAGGAGATGGCTGCAGCCGAGGATGAGTTGAGAGCCGAGAGCCAATCTGAGGTTCCAGAGCAAATGGCTGCCGGGGCTGACGCTCTTGCCGAACTGGAACGGGCCTTGGAGCTTCAATGGTGGCTGCCGCCGGAGCCGAAGGCGAGTTTGCCTCCCGAGTTAACCAGGATTGCTGGTGAACTCGCTCACCGAGAGAAGCGAGTTAGGCAGGAGCAACAAGCCAAGCTGGTGGCCGTGCGGCGGGCACAAGCAAAGCGCCTGAGGGACCAGGCAGATGAACTGCAGCGGCTCATCCGGGAGGACGTCGAGGCTGCGGTGCGCGCCCTAGGCTTGTCGGACGGAGTTGTGCTGAGGGTACTTCCCCTTGATTCGCCCGCAGGCAGGAACATGACAGGTGAGTATGCGAGGAAGCTCCGGGCCTTATGGCCGCAACCTTGAAGGAGGTCGCCCGATGCCTGCCGAGTTCCGCCTGGCGGAAATAGCCCGTCTCGTTGACGGACAACTTGTAGGTGACGCGGATATAACAATTACGGGAGTCGGCACTATCGAGGATTCCGATGAAGGCGACCTCGTCCTGATCGAGGACCCGGACCTACTCGAGCGGGGAGAGGCTTGCCGGGCCGCTGCCATTCTCGCCCCTCCCTCCGCCCGGAGTACGCGTAAGCCGCTTATAGTGACTGAAGATCCGCGTCTTGCCTTCAGCCGGATTCTCGAGCTGTTCGCGCCAGAGCCGTCGGTGCCAGTAGGAGTGCATCCCACCGCCATCATCGGCAAAGGCGTGCACTTGGGGCGCGACGTCGCCATCGGGCCGTACGTAGTCATCGAAGAGGGGGTTCGCATAGGGGACCGCGTCGTTATCTATCCCTTTGTTTTTATCGGCCGGGAAGGGGATGTGGGCGACGGGACAATAATCTACCCGCATGTCTTCATTGGCGAGCGGGTCAGTATCGGTGAGCGGTGCATCATTCACGCCGGCGCGGCCATTGGCGCGGACGGCTTTGGCTTCCTGCAGACGCCTCATGGTCATAAGAAAATCCCGCAAATCGGCACGGTTGTCGTGGAAGACGAGGTGGAAATAGGCGCCAATACTACCATTGATAGGGCTACGGTCTCGACAACCCGCATCGGTGCAGGCACGAAGATTGACGACCAGGTCCACATAGCTCACAACTGCGTCATCGGGCGCAACTGCATCCTTTGCGGACAGGTAGGCATCGCTGGCAGCAGCATCATCGGCGACAACTGTGTACTTGGCGGGAAGGCCGCCGTGTCCGACCACGTGCGTATAGGCGACAACGTTACCATCGCGGGACGCGCTGCTGTTTTCGGCGATATCTCGCAGCCGGGCGTCTATTCTGGCTATCCGGCCCGGCCCCATCATCAGCAGCTTCGCCTGTTGGCAATGACGCAAAGGCTGCCTCAGCTACAAAAGACCGTGGAAGAGCTGCGGGCCGAGGTCGAGGAGCTTCGGGGCCGGCTGCAGCAGCTCCAGGGAAACAGGTAAGCGTGAGCAGCCCTTGGCGGCGGGGGTAGTCGGTTTTGTAAGGAGACTGTTGTAAAAGTCGTTTTTGCGGCTGCCAGGCTCTTTCCCGTCTCCAACAGGGCCCTGAGAAAACCGAAGAGTCTTCGTCGCGACGGGGGTATTGACAAACAGTACTATTGCCGCTGAAACTTTGTCCGGCCTCTCGCGGAGAGGCCGGATTTTTTCGTTTGCGCCTCGCCTACGAGAGCTGTTGTTGGCACGTGATCGTTGGCACCAGCGGCAGCTTGCCGAGGTGGGGCGTGCGCCCGACCATGAGATTCGTCACAGCTAAAGGTGTCGCAGCGGCTTTGGTCGTCGGCCTCAGCACTGCTGGGCCGACGGCTTGTTTGTCTCAGCGGATCCTGACTGTGCGGACCCGCCAGACCAGTCTGGGCAGCGAGATGATGGTGGGGGGGCAGGTTTGGCTGAGGCTGCGAGGCCCTGGTCACGCAGCGCAGGTGGAGCGTACAGCCAGCGGGCTCAGGGCTGCCCTACTGGCTGGGATGTGGCCGAAGGACGTACAAGTCAAGGCTGCTGAGGGAGGCGCCTATGAACTCCGCATCAAGGAAAGGGTTTTGTTGGTGGTGACTCGCCAGGAGGCCGCGGCGCAAAAGTCTGTGCCTGCCAGCCTTGCTGAGCGCTGGGCCGAGCAACTGCGAGAGTTTGTGGCGTCGCCCTATGTGGTCTGTGCTCTATCGGCTGAGCTGCAGGTCCCTGTGGGGGAAAGCAGGACCGTGCAGATTGGAGGCACGGCCACCGGTGCCCTCAGTGCGGTGGTAGTCCCGCAGGACCTGGCCACCGTCGTGCGGCAGGATAACGCCATCAGGGTTTCTGCCTTGCGCGCTGGCGACGGGCAGCTATGGTTGTCCACACCCAGCGACAGCGCAGCGTTCTCCCTGCGCGCCCGCCATTGGGCGGCGTTAGTTCCCCCGACGCTGTCTGTGGGCTTAACGGCCCGACTCAGGCCCGAGGAATGGCGAGAAGCCGCGAAGATTGCCTTGGCCTGTGGCATTCGGGCACAGCCTCTGGCTGACGTCCGCGTTGACGTGAGTGGCCTTGCTGCCGGCGACAGTACCGTTCGCGTGATAGCCCGCGCGCCGGACTGCTTGCCCGTGGACAAGGTTGTTAGAGTCGAGAGTGCTGCCTGGGGGCAGGGTTTGACACTGCCCCGTCGGGTGTGGGTGAGCAATTATCCAGAGCGTGTCCGCGGGCCCAAGATACTTTTGCGTGACCGGCTGGGCTTCAAGGAAGCTGTGCGTTTGCTTTGGCACCATGTAAACAACGCTATGGGGCCTCTTTGGTTTGGCGTGCGGCTCTGGAACTTTGGCGATGCGGACGCCACTTTTGCATGGAGCGGAGCGGTATCAGGCCCCGGCCACGATGAAGTATATCTTGGGCATGTGGCAACTCGTGCCTACCTCGACCTTCTCAACCGTGGCGCCGCAATCGTTGCGGTTTTACGGTCTCGGAGCTGGGTGGAGCTGGCCAGCGTTCGAGCAGGGCCGGGCCATATTGTCAGCGGCGTCAGCGCGCTGCAGCTCCTTGCCGGCGGGCCGCTGGTTGTGGAAGTCGCAGCCAGTATGGCTCCACCAGTGTTCGCCAGCCGTGGGATAGATTCGGTGCCGTCCTTTTCACGGCTCTGCCGCTTTGATTTCCCAGGAATGACGGAAGCGACTGCATCTTTTACAGTCGGCGAACCATGGAAGTTCATCAGAATCGGTCATATTCCGGCGGCTAACGACGAAGGCGGGGTATTGCGCGGAAACTACGGCGTCTTGCACTGGATTGACGTGCAGGTTTCCAATCCGACCACGATGCATGCTGCGGTGGAACTGGCAGTACACGCACCAGCTGGAGCTGCCAGGATGGTCATGCTACTCGATGGCCAGCTTCTTGACACCCCGTTACTCGACCGAGCGACTTACTATGTGATCCATCGCTGGGGCTTGGAAGCTGGGGAGGTGCGCCGCGCGACGATCACCACAATGCCCCAGGCAGGGTCCAACTACCCCGTGGTGTTGATTCTCCGACCGGCCCGCAAATGAAGTGAAGTTAGTCGAGACAGCCCAGCGCTTAGGGAGCAGGCTCGCGCGCGGGAACAACATTGGCGACGAGTACTTGCCGGCTGATAGTGGCGCTGCGCCCTCGTTCGTCGCTTGCTACAACAGTTACGGTAACTTTTTGGTTTCTTTGGGCTTGGACCCGCGCCGTGAAATTGCCGTTGGGGTTTAGGTGGACAGTTTGGCCGTTCACCGTGACTGTGGCACCCTTTTCCGCTACGCCCTTTACCAGAATGGCACCTTCATGCAGTTCAGCGGTATTACCCGACGGCTCGGTGAGCAGCACGAAGGGGACGTCAATACGGTTGAGGTCCCTCAGGACCGTATGCCGCTGCGGGTCGAGCCGCTGTATCTGCACGCCGGAGAGCGTCGCTTGGGCGTGGCTCATCCTTTCGATCACAACAGACCGCCCACCGCTGGATACCTGGACTTTACCCTCAAGTACGCTCACGTTGGTTTCACCTGATGGTTGCACACGGATGGCGAACAACGTACCCCGTACCCCGGCTGTACATGTTGGGGTGACAACCTCGAACTTGGAACGAGGGTTAAGCAGTTTTCGGACCCGCACCCACACTTCGCCCATATCCAAGCGGAAGGTACTGACAGTCGCCTCTGTAGCCGTGTTGAGCTGGCTCTTGAGTATCTTGAGGGCAGTGTGAGCGCCCACCCTCACCCGCGTCCCGTCAATCCAGTTGAGGGTCACGCTGCCCTGCCCTGTCCGGATAACATCTCCTGCCCGGACGTACCGGGCCTCACTAATAGGGTAGAAGGCTCCATCGCGGGCGGACTGGACCTTGACTTCGCCCTGCACGTCGCTGACCGCGGCTATCCGCTGTAGTATCAGAAGCGACTGCAGGGTGCCGGCCGCCACCATCATGAGGACTGCAAAACCCAAAATGAGAACAGCAATCGTCTTTCCCATACCTTGCGTCGGCTGCTACAATCGTTGTGTCCCAACGCCATCTACTCAAGGAATACCCGCCGGAAAGTAAGTATAAACTGCGCCGCACCATGCCGCTACCCCGGATTTCAACACAGCTAGCGATAGCAGCGGGGATAGGCATCCTTGTTGCCGTGGCCGGCCAGACGATGCCCGGCTTGGGCTTTCTTGTCGCTGAGGCCGAGATGAGGAGCCTCGACTGGCGGTTTTCTTTGCGCGGACCCCGGCCGCCTGGGGCGGATATAGCTCTGGTCGCAGTGGACGACGCCAGTCTGGCCCGCGTTGGCCGGTGGCCGTGGCCCAGAGCACGGCTGGCACAGCTTGTCGAGCACATCCAAGCCGCTGGGGCTAAGGCGGTGGTTCTCGACATTTTGCTGTCAGAGCCATCAGCTCCGCAGGATGACGCACGGCTTGAGGAAACCTTGCGCCGCTACGACAACGTGTTCATGCCTGCCTTCGTCGCAGGCACGTCGGCTCAAGGCATAGGGCATCTTCCCACCATAGAGCGCTGGCGGTCAGTCGTGACAGTAGGAGAAGAGCAGAGGGCTGCCCAGCTTCTGTATTCGCCTCCTGGGCTTGCGGTTCCACTAAAGAGGTTTTCGCGGTGGTGCAGGGACGTAGGAGTGGTTAGCCTGATCGGCTCGACCGACGGCGTCTATCGTGAGACTGCTCTGGTGTGCGTAGCGGATGGCCTCCTGGTGCCGTCCCTGCCGCTGGCTGTGGCGACGCATGTGCTTGCCGGTTCACCTAAGGCCGTGCGTGTTGTGCCGGGCCATTACGTGGAAGTGGCGGGACGCCGTATACCGCTGGACATAAATGGACTAAGCCTCATCAATTTCGCTGGACCTCGTGGCACGTACCGCCACGTTCCCGCAGCAGACGTGCTGACTGGGGAGCAGGATGCTTTACGACAGCTTGCTGGTAAGATCGTGCTCGTGGGGGTGACGGCTGCTGGGCTGCATGACTTGAGGCCGTCGCCCTTCGACCCTGTCTTCGTGGGCTCTGAGGCTCTTGCGACTGTAACGGCGAATGTGCTTCAGGGGGACTTCCTGCGCCCCCTGGCTGAGTACTATCACCTGACGATTGGGGCACTCTTGTCCATCGCCGTGGGTGTTGCGGCGGTGGTTTTTCCAACTGCGTGGGGCTGGGCGGCACCCTTGCTCTTGATCGGCGTTTATTGGGCCGCGAGCGTCGTCGCTTTTTCCCAACTGGGGCTGGTTATGCCACTGGTGTTGCCCACGGCGGCCGGAGGCAGTGCCCTGGCGGCGAGCCTTGCAATGCGGCTGGGTGCTGAAGAGCGCCGGCGGGAGCGGGCTGTGGCCGTGTTCAGCAGGTTTGTTCCGCCTCGAGTGGCCCGGCGGCTGGTGGGAAGCGACATGGAAGCAGCCGAGCGCGGAGAGCGCCGTGAAACGACGGCGTTGTTCGTTGATATAGAAGGTTCGACGGGGTATGCTCTGCGGCTGGATCCCGAAAATTTGGTAGACGCCTTGAATGCTTTCTTCACCGAGTGTCACTTAGCAGTCTGGCGCTACGACGGCACCCTCGACAAGTTCATCGGGGACGGATTGCTGGCGTTTTTCAATGCGCCCGTGCTGCAGGAAGACCACGCGCTGCGGGCTGTGAGGACGGCCTTGGACATTGCCGAGATGGTTGAGAGGAACCGGGATCTGTGGGAGTATCATGGATTATCTAACCTGCGGGTGCGGGCTGGTATCTGTACAGGTGAGGTTGTTGTGGGCTATGTGGGCTCGAAGGAGCGGATGCAATATACCGTGATTGGGCCAGCCGTCCATCTTGCTGCGCGGCTCCAGGAACTTGCCAAAGACCTGGGGGTGACGGTACTCATAAGCGAAAGCACTTACGCGAAAGTGGCAGCAGACGTAGAAGCTCGCGGTCTCGGAGAACGTTTGGTGCGGGGATTCGACATGCCCGTGCGGGTATACGAAGTGATTCGTGCGCGGGGTGGGGCTGGGTGAAAGTGGAGTGCCGTAGACGCCATGTGGGAGCCGGGGCAGAAGATTGACAACCAGTTCGTAGTTCTCGACCGCTTTGCGGGGGGTATGGGGATAGTTTTTGTGGTCCTGGATGAGCTTACGCATCACAAGTTTGCCGTCAAGACGCTGAAGCCAGAGTTGATAGCCAATCCAACGGCAATTGACCGCTTTCGGCAGGAAGCCCGTACGTGGCTCAGTCTCGGCCATCATCCGAACCTCGTTTACGCGGCGGTGTACCGCGAGATTGATGGCGTGCCTCTGCTATTCATCGAGTACGTGGACGGGGTGAGCCTGGCTGATTTGCTACGGATAGAGCGGGTGCTGTTCCTTCCGCAGGCATTGGCCTTTGCCATGCAGATTTGCGAAGGGATGGAGTATTTACATTCTCTACGGACTCCGACTGGTGAAGAGGGCATCATTCACCGGGATCTGAAGCCTGCAAACGTGCTGATCAACCGCCAGTGCGTGGCCAAGGTCACTGACTTCGGACTGGCGAAGATACACGGCGATATTTCGGCTCTTGCTGAGGGCCGTCGCGGAGTTGGTACATATTCCTACATGCCCCCGGAGCAGGTGCTCGACGCAGCTTCTGCCGACCGGCGGTCTGACGTGTATTCCTTCGGGGCAACGTTGTACCACATGGTAGCCGGCCGTCCGCCTGTAGACGGCGAAACAACGAGCACGGTAGTTGCCTCGATCCTTCGCGGGAGCCCTGCCCCTCCATCGAGCATTAACCCGGAAGTTCCGCCCGCTCTCGACAGCCTGATTCTCAGGTGCTTGGCCCGTCAGCGAGGGGATCGGTTTACCTCTTTCAGAGAAGTCAGGCAAGCGCTTTCGGAGATCGAGGTTGAAGGGGAAGGCCGGCGGCGGTCGGGCCAACGGTGCTCCAATTGTGGCTATCTGCCGCGGTTGCACTATGACGCATGTCCGGTTTGTGCTGGCAAGCTAGCCGTGGCGAAGGCTGGAGCCCCGCCGCCTCAAGAGAAGGCCGGAGAGGTGGCCGCTGGAGAGGCTGCAGCCCAACTCGCGGCGCGTGCCCTTGAGCACCGGGACGCAGGGCGCTTTGACCAGGCCATAGTTCTTCTTCGGCAGGCGGCGAACCTTGCGCCGGATGATGCATCAATCAGTCGAGCCCTGGACGAGACAGCACTTCTGGCAGCGCGGCACCAAGCGCGGGGGCCCCAGAGACATTACAACTGGCCGGTGGAGGGCGGCAACCTTAACCGTTTGGGATTTACGCCGGAGGTAGTGGCGCCGCCTTTGCGAGTCGCTTGGACGACTTCGGTGGCTGACTGGATTGCGGCGGCGCCCGTGGTTGCTAACGGGCGAGTCTACGTGGGCGGCTATGTAGAGGAGGCCGGTCGCCACGGCCGGCTGTGTGCCCTCAGGCTGTCAGACGGGGCAATCCTGTGGGAGTTGCGTGCGCAAAAGGAGTTTGTGGCAGCAGCTTGCGTGGTTGGTGGACGCATGCTCTTCGTGCCTTCAGGACCTCGGCTGGCCGCTGTGGACTGTGAAACAGGCCGTCCGTTGTGGGAAGTCGAGATAGGGGCGGACATCTACGGTGGCCCGGTCACCGTACAGAACCTGGTCCTTGTTACCAGCGCTGCCGGCGAAGTATCTGCCCTCGGCGCTCAGACGGGGCAGCGAGTATGGAGGTTTACCGCAGACGGCCCAGTCCTTGGCGGGGCAACTGCATCCGAGGACATGGTTTGGGTAGGCAGCTCCGACTACCACGTGTACGCCTTGGATTTGCACAGCGGCAAGGTTTTATGGACCTACGTCACTGGCGGCGAAGTCCAAGTCCCGTGCGCGTATGTGAGGGGAAGCTTGTTGGTGGCGTCTCTTGACCAGCGTGTCCACTGCATTCACGCGCTGGATGGCAGAAGACGCTGGGAGTTTCGCACCGACGGCGAAATCCATACTTCCCCTGCGGCTTGTGAGAACACCGTGGTTGTCGGCACGCGCGGAAAGTCAGCCTTCGGCATTGCCCTGGATTCTGGCCATGCCAAATGGCGGTTTGCGGCTCGTGACTGGATTGATTCCTCACCGGTGATTTCTGGCCGCACCGTTTATTTCGGTAGCCACGACGGCCACGTGTATGCTCTCGAGCGCGAGAGTGGGATACTGCTGTGGCGACAGGACCTGCAGTGCGAAATAACTGCGGCTCCGGCGGTCTCAGCCGGCTACGTGGTCATAGCAGGGCGGGACGGCCGCGTCTATGGCCTCAAGAGCCGCGCTTAGGCCCGGGCTGGGCGTATCCTTCGGTCTCGATGTTTCGCCGAGACGGTTTCACGCTCGTCGAGCTTCTAGTAGTCGTAGGCATCATCGCTCTTCTCGCGGGGATGCTTTTTCCAGCTTTTGCTGCGGCTCGAGAAAGAGGCCGTAGCGCTCGGTGCTTGGCAAACCTGCGCCAGCTTGGAGCCGCTGTCGAAATGTACACGGCGGATTGGGATGAGAAGTATCCCTGGGGCAAGGACCCGGCCGACGCCTACTGCCCACAGATCTGGATGGATTTTCCGTTCTGGCAGGCACTTATCCCCAGCATGCCCTGGTTTATGGATACCCTTCATGCCTACGCGCGCAGCCGGGAGGTCTGGCACTGCCCTTCCGATGGCGGCTTTGACCTCCTGGAGGACACGGGTCTTCCTTTGCCTGCTCATCCCAGTGCCTTTGCGGCCTTTGGCACAAGCTATTTCTACCGCACCGAGATTACGTTTCGCCAACTGGTGGCAGGGAATATGCCGGACCCGGCTGCCGTTAACTTAATCTTCGACGCCCATGGCTCCTGGCACGGTCGCTCTGACCGTTACGAACAGAAGAGATGGAACATCCTCTTCGCGGATGGCCACGCTAAGTCGCTCAATCGCGAGCAATACGACGAGGCCTGGATGACGCCCCTCGTTGGA
>JANZZA010000064.1 GCA_026419655.1 Armatimonadota bacterium
GGCTCAGGCGGCACGATGGCTGTCCTTTGCCGCGACGATGCCCTGGACGCCGTGCAGGAGGCCATGGCCGAATATGAGGCGGCTACGGGGCGGAGACCACAGCTTTTTGCTGGCACATCGCCTGGCGCAGTGGCCTCTGGCGTAAGAAGGCTCGTCGTCTAGAGCATTCGCACCGAGGTAGCCCACGTCGCGGCGACAATGGCTTGACTGCAGGCGGCGCGCGGCGTGCAAGGAGAAAACAGCACGGAAAAGTTTGGGAAGGGGGTCTGGGCGAGAACCCTTGTCAAAGGGGTTGCCCAAGGAAAAACGGGGGGCAGGCCATGAAGGTCCGAAAGGCAGTCATCACGGCCGCCGGGCGTGGTACGAGACAATATCCGGCCACGAACGTGGTGCAGAAGGAGCTGCTGCCCATCGTTGACGTGGACGGACTGACCCGGCCTGCGTTGCAGATTATCGTTGCCGAGGCCCTGGCGGCCGGCATTGAAGAGATTGGCATCGTGGTCGGTCCAGCCAACGGCGAGGCAATACGTCAGCACTTCCAGCCACTGAGGCCCGCGGATCGTGAGCTATATGCTGGCAAGGGCTGGGCGTTGCGAGAGGCCGACCGACTGGCCCAGATGGCCGAGGTAATCAGCTTTATTCTTCAGCCAACGCCGGAAGGCTTCGGCCACGCGGTTTACTGCGCGCGCCAGTTTGTCGGCGACGACCCTTTTCTGCTCCTGCTGGGCGACCATCTGTACCTTAGCGACGCCGACCGGCCCTGTGCCCGCCAGGTAATGGACGTTTTCGAGCGGTACGGCTACAGCGTCTCGTCGGTGGCGGTGACGCCAGAACACCTCTTGCATCTGTTTGGCACAGTACGAGGCAAGCCGCTGGAGCCTGGCATCTACGAGGTAGAAAAATTCGTCGAAAAGCCGTCTCCTCAGCAAGCCGAGGCGGAGCTTGAAACCCCAGGCCTGCCCGCCGGGCATTACTTGTGCTTCTTCGGGATGCACGTCTTCACGCCTGCGATTTTTGAGGCCCTGGAATACCTGCTGCGCCACGACCTGCGGGAGCGCGGAGAGATACAGCTTACGACAGCACAGGAGCTTATGCGTTCAACCCAGCGCTGTCTTGCGTGCACGGTGACAGGGCGCCGCTACGACATCGGTACGCCCGAAGGATACCTGGCAACCCTAATAGCCTTCGGGCTGAGGGGACCATACCGGGGGGCCGTCGAGGCTGCCGCCGACTGCGGCTGAAGTGCGCGCATTCGCGGCAAAAACCCCAAACCCCCTAGCTATAGATGTTTCTGGGGGTAGCCTTTTGAAAAGGGTTCTTCTCCAGGGCCTCCTTCCCAAACTTTTCTGTGCTGCTTCCACCGCGCACACCATCAGGTCTGCAGGCGACCTCCCTACAGCTACGGAAAGAAGAGACACAGTACAGTCTGTTGCAGCCTCCGCTGTCGCGGTTTCCCTACGGCCACGGAAGGAAATCCGACGGCGAGGAACGGCGCGCGGCGGGCGCCGCCGTCTGCCTACGGCCACGGAAAGAAAGGCGCCCTCGTGCGCCAGATGCCCGCGATGGTTGCCCAGATTACGGCCTGAGAAAACTCCCCGAGTATCAGCCCCAGGAAAAACGGGCGCAGATTGCTATATACTCGCCAGCCGCCATACTTCATAATCGCCGACTTGACTATCCACGCAACCAGTATCGGGAACCAGAAAACTATCATTGACCACGACCCGGAGAGGGCAAATCCCAGCGGATAAAGCGGCCACCAGGTGTGAATCATCCGCATATACGACAGGAGCAGCGCTATGCCCACCCCTGACGCAAAGAAAACAGGCAGGCGGGCGTCATAGCGGTCCGGTTGGACCAGCGGCCCCTGAAAGTGGCTGAAACCCCAAATGGCATTGCCCTGGTATCCGTACGAGTAGAGGTTTATTGCGCCGATGCGATACGGGAAATACAGGTGCAGGGCCAGGCCCACGGTCAAGGCCACCAAGAGCCCCAGCACGGCCGTGATGAGTAGATGGCGGCGGTCAAACCGCAGCATATCTGACATTTTCAGGCCGTCGAGGAAGGTGCTCACCAGGTTGCCGCGCAGGTCTCGCGTGAAAACCGCGTCGGCCATCGAAAGCGCGGTCAAGTTCACAGCCCCTAGCCTGTGCTGTGTCGTTACCAGCCGCACGAGGTCTACAGGCCGAAAGCTTGTCTCTGTCATCAACATGCCCGCTTCCGATACAGACCGCGCCATCACCAAAATCACGACGAAAAGAAAGACCAGGACTTCAATCATGGCCATGGCCGGCGACATGCCGAAGGCCATAAACCATCCCACAGCCACCACGGTCGCCACGGCGAGCAGCAGGAAACTCCACCGCGCCGACATCATTTCAGGCACCTGGCCACGCGGCTCACCATCGAAGACCCGTCGCCACATCTCCCGCAGGTGAGGGGCGGCAGACTTCACAAGATACCCCGTGAGAACCAGGTACGCTCCCGCCACCTGGTAGCCGTTCCACAGACTGGTTGGATAAAGAGGCATCGGCTCGAAGTACGCACCGAAAGCCGCGAACATGATGTTCTCGAAACGTACAAACCAGTAGAAAAACCATAGCGAGAACAGTAGCTGCGTTGGGAGGAAGTAGGCGAAACCCACGGCGGCCAACGAACAGTAAGCCACGGTGTAGCCGAGGTCGCGGAAGGGCCGCCCCATGCTGTCGAAAATGGGATTTAAGGGGAACTGGACAGGTATCTGGGGCACGGACGGCACCAGACCGTGGATGCCGTTAAGGGTGAAGATGAGCGTGGG
>JANZZA010000071.1 GCA_026419655.1 Armatimonadota bacterium
CACGGCGCCCGTCAGACTATCTGTGGTCACAACGCCCTCGCAAAGGTCCTCGCTTGCCCCGACATTGATTTCCTGATGTCCCCAAACATGTACGCTCACCGCCAGCTCGGCGGCACCAGCACCTTCATGACCGCCACCGAATCCGTCAAGCTTCACGGCAAGCTCTGGATAGACGAATCCGACTTGCGCACTTACCTTTCAGACCCCGGCTCAGGATACGGCCGTACCGAATCCCCGGAACAAACCATCGCCGTCACCTGGCGCGAATTCAGCAACGTTCTTACGCGCCACGTGGCAGTCTCGTGGTTTGACATGAGCGGCGGATGGTTCTCGGACAAGCCAATGTGGGACATGTACGCCCGCCAGCTCCGCGTGGCCCAGGAAGCCTTCCGTCAGCGCAAGCCCTTCCACGCCGACATCGCCCTGTTCACCGACGAGCGCAGCAATCCATGCTTTGGCTTCTCGGACCGGCTGGCCGATATACTCACCTGGACAATCGCCCATATGCCAGAAGTCGGTGCCACCTGGGATTTCTACTTACTGTCTGCCCTCACGCCCCCGGACCTGCCGCCGTATCGGATGTACGTGCTGCTCAACGCCGTCCGCCTCGACGAGGCCATGTGCAGTGCTCTCATGGCTAAGGCCGCAAGAGACGGCGCGACCGTAGTGTTTTTCTATACACCCGGGTACGTGGGCACGGATGCGCTGGACGCAGGAGGAATCCAGCGGGCCACCACTATGAGCGTCCAAATACAGCCCGAGGGCGGCCCGGCAGCCTACCGGGTTGAGCCAGGCAGCGCTCTGGCCCCACGGATTGCCCCCGATGCCAGGCTGGGGCCAGACGCGCAGCTATCCCCGCGTCCGATAATCGTGGACCCAGACGCCGAAATCCTCGGCCGCTACCTGGACGGTCCCGTGGCCATGGCGCGGAAAAAGGTCGGAGACGTAACGGTCATCTATTGCGCTTCGGTGGCGGCGCCCGTCTACGTGTGGCGCGAGCTTGCCCGGCAAGCCGGCGCTCATATCTGGCTCGAAACCGGGGACGGCTTCTACATCGATGGCCAGTATCTGGGTGTGCACGCCGCAGGTGCGGGTGAAAAAGTCATTACATTGCCTTGGCCGCGGAAGGTCATTGACGTCATCGGGGGCGGAGTGATTGCCGAGGGAACAAACGAAATCCGCCGCCCCATGGCCTTTGGCGAGACGATGTTGGTGCGCCTGGAATGACCATGCCCAAACAGCACGAAAAAGTTTGGGAAGGGCGTCTGGGGGACAACCCTTTTCAAAGGGTTTCCCCCCAGCAAGAGCTGTCGGGACCGCGCGCGTGGGCCTGGCGACGAGAATAAGGGGAATAGAGTGCGACAGCGGCCCTCATGGTGCGCTTAGGCTGACCGACTGCCGGGCCGAAGCGTGCCCAAACCTTGCCTGGAGATGACGACAAATGGCTCGTTGCGATACCGAGAAGATAAAAGTAGCCGTTGTTACCGGCGGGCATCCCTTCGACGTGCCAGCCCTGCACCAGGCCTTCCGCAGCATACCCGACATTGATTTCTATCCCCAGCACATGGAGGACTTCACCACCGATGTGGCCGGCATCCGCGACACCTACGACGTTGTCGTGTTCTACAACTTTCACCAGACCACTCCTACCGGCGAAGGGCCGTGGCATGAGCAGAAAATGAAGGAAGCCCTCGAAAAGGTTGGCACCACGCCTCAGGGCATCGTTGTCCCTGTCTCTTATACA
>JANZZA010000107.1 GCA_026419655.1 Armatimonadota bacterium
GCCTCCGTGCATAAGACAAATAAGTCGCTTGCGCAGCCCAACCCTCCCCCACAGGACAGGTAAGACGCCTGCGCCGTCCACGCCTCCTCTCACAGGAGAGGTAGGACATGCGCGCGGCCCGGCCGGCGAGGCCCTCGGCTCAGTCAAGGTCACGTCCCTCTATGCCATCCACGGTGAGGTTTATATCGGGCCAGCCGTTTACTGCCGGGCGCAGGTGGGTAGCGCGCAGGTACTTCACATGCCCGTCGGCGAAGAGGTAGTTCCGTCCGCCTCTCCAGCTCCACCAACCCTCAAGGACGTTCTCGTGCGCCGCCAGCCACTCTGCCACCAGCGCCTTCTGGGCCGGGAAACGCACCGCCGCCTCGCTCTGAGAGATGTTCGGCGGCGGCGAACCGGCATACAGGTCCACCGTAGTCATGGCGTTTACTTGTGCTGCAGTGTGGTAAAAGGCGGCCGAATAGCCATACGACGTGGAATCCCACTTCTCCGCCGCCCACGGGTCCGACGGGCAAACCAGTATTCCAGGCCTGAAATCCGCCGACCGCAAGGGATTGCCGGGGTCGGTCGGGTCGCGGCGCATGGCCTGGCCCAAATACGGTTGCACTAGCCACCGCCACCGCCGCCCCATCCACAAGTATGGGTCGCCATTATTGGGATACATCTCGTCGTAGTCGCTGCAGTACATGGCAAAGGCAAGACCTATCTGGCGCAGATTGCTGGCGCACGTGGCCTTCCGGGCAGCTTCGCGCGCCCGTGCGAATACCGGAAACAGCAGCCCGGCCAATATGGCAACGACCGCGACTACGACAAGCAACTCAACCAGAGCAAAGCCTCGGCGCAACATTGCTCTACCGAGTATCACGGCAAGCCGTGCACACGTCAACGGTCAGCTTCCTCACACGCGGGGCTCCCATGCGTTCAAAAGTGGGTAAACCTCAGTCAGCAGGTGGAGAAGGGACCCCTGCCCTTGTGCCTGCTGCCGGGAGATCCGGTGCCCCCAAATCGTCCTGCGCCTGTCAAAGCATAACTGGCGCTCTGGACTTTGGCGCGCATGACGATGGACGCACGGACAAGATGCTAGCGCCGCGGGAGCCATCACAGCGTCGTCGAGCAGCCAACGGCGCACCAAAATCCGGCCCGCTGAGCGTGGTGCCAGTGAACCTCTTG
>JANZZA010000141.1 GCA_026419655.1 Armatimonadota bacterium
ACGTTTCACGAGACACCCTCCTCAACGACCACTGCCGCATGGATTTCCACTTCCGGCACACGTACGCTCAGCCGCTGGCCTCGGAAGCTCCAACGCAGTTCTTTCCCGCCTGGCTCAAGACTGACGCGTCGCGGTGGCCTATCCTGGCGAAGTGTGACTTTGATTCCTCGCACGGGCAGAGTCTGCTCGATGCAGAGGTTACCTCCGTCGAAAGGTCTATTGCCGTGGTAATTGCACAGATGGACTATAGTTCTGCGACCTGTGGCGGTTCCTTGCTCGGTGAGAGTTACTTCAAGCCATGCGGGTGCTTCCACCTTGACTGGAAATCCCCGCGCTACGCGCCTGACAAGGGCTTCGACAATGTGCTTGAGCGTCCACTCGTTTTTCGCGTGATAGGCGCGGAAGATGTCGTGGGCACAGTAGGCTACCGCTCCCTTGCCAACCTTGCGGAGGGTGACAGCCCGATACCCTGTCGGCTCGCCCGGCGGCGACCACCGCAGCAGCGGCTGGCCATCAGCCCGCACGTAGCTGCTCCAAAGTTCTGCCAGCACTCTAACGTTCTTTGCGACAGGCTGCATCAGCGCCGCTGGCGCGTCCATCAAGTGAGGCATGGGCAGGCGCGGGTCGTCCAGGGCAGCATCGGTGATTACCATATACGAGTGAGACTGATCGTGCCCGCCGACATACCGAAGCCCCAGCAGTTTCTCCAGGTCACAGTGCCCGGAGGGTTTCCAATTCGCGCCCAAGGTGGCAGTGTGCGCTGTCACCAGAAGCGCGCCGCCTTGTCGCACATATTCTTCGAGGGCAGTGAGAAGTTGTGGCTCGATTCGGCGCTGGTCAGATAAGATGATGACTGGCGCCCGGTTTTCTGGTGCTGTCGCGCGCAGGTAGTTTAGCAGCCAGTTTTCGTCAACGAAGTTGTGGGGCAGGCCGGTCTCGAGGAAAAGCCGGTGCGCGCCTCGCATGGGGGCCTCGTCTATCATCAGGCGCGCCCCCGCAGTGAAATGGCTGTTAGTCGAGTGCAGCACAAGTATACATGGCACCACCCTGGCCCCTTCCAGCAGGTGCTCGCGCTCCCCAACAAAGCTCAGAGTCTCGCCCATCTGCTGCATCCCGGGTTCAGCAACGTCGAAGGTATGCGTCATCTGATAGCCAATCCAGGTCATCCCGCCGTTGGCAATGGCTGGCGCCACTTCGTGCTTGAGGCACCTGGCCGGCTTGCAGGCCCAGTCGCCCCACCACTGGAGAAAGGCAG
>JANZZA010000171.1 GCA_026419655.1 Armatimonadota bacterium
GGCCCGGACTGCTTGAGGAAAGCATCCGCGAGGGCTGGTTCCACACCGGCGACCTGGCATCGGTGGACGAGGAGGGCTATTTTTACGTCCACGGGCGCAGCAAAGACCTCATCATCGTCGCCGGCCAGAATGTTTACGCCCTTGAGGTCGAGCAGGTCATCATGAGGATGGAATCGGTGCGGGAAGTGGCCGTGGTCGGGGTGCCGGCGACGGGTTCGCGGGCGCCTCTGGGAGAGTTAATAAAGGCCGTGGTCGTGCCCCATCCGGGCGAGAGTCTGACAGAGCGGGACATCAAGCGTCATTGCGCCCAGCATCTTCCAAGCTATAAAGTCCCCCAGATTGTCGAGTTTGCCGACTCCCTCCCCCGCAACCCGGCGGGCAAGGTCCTGAAGCGGCTGCTCTCGGGGAAGCTTGAGGGAGCCGAGTAGCCAACGCTATGAAGTTCGGGAACACAGGCCGCCGCGTAGGCCGTCCACCGTCCAGCGCTGAAAGCGACGCCCCAGACGGCGGGACGGCATACGCAAGCGTGAGGCAGTGATGGTATGATATTAGCGCCTGACGGGAGGCGAAGGTGGGGTCCATGAATAAGCCGAGAGCAGTCTGGGTGGTTCGCGCGAGCTTGTGGGATGGGATGGCCGAGGAGTGCTGGCAGAAAGGTTGCGTAGGAATCAGGTGCGAGGGGCTGGGCGACCTGCAAGGGTTGAGCACCCGTGACGCCCTTCGAGATGCCTACCGCAGCGCTTATCCCCAATCTACACCCGGTCAGCTAGCTGCTGCCCTGGGGGTCTTATGGGCTTTTAGCCACGAGATTTCTGTCGGAGACTGGGTGGTAACTCCTGCGGGCAGGGAACTTCTGGTTGGCAAGGTGACACGGGGTTACCGGTACTCAAAGGCGGTTCTGGGTGCGAGGGCACCGCACGTCGTGGATGTGGATTGGATGGCCCGGTTAGCACGCGACAAACTTCCCAACACGCTTGCGAGGCGGCTCCAAGGCCGTACCACGGTATACCAGTTACGGGAGGCAGAGAAGCTAGTCGCCATGGTTTCCGACCGTCCGCTGGCACGGGTGAACGCAGGAGCGGCCCAAGAGGTGTGCGCGCTCGCGGCCACAGTCTCCCAAGCGCCGTGGAAGCACACCGAAGCGGCGACAATAAGCAAAATCATTATTCCTGTTCTGGAGAAGCTTGGATGGGACAACATAAACGAGATTGAACACCAATACCCCGTAGGCAAGGGCGCCGTGGACCTGGCCTTAGTTCGGGACGGCAAACCGCACGTTTTAGTTGAGGCCAAACCGCTGGGCACCCAGTTCACCGAGGCCGGCAGCGAGGTCGCGCAAGCTATCCACTACGCAACTGATGAGGGCGTCGAGTGGGCGGTGTTAACGGATGGCGCGCGCTGGTGGGTCTACGACCCGTTCCTCAAAGCCAAAAACCAGACCAAGCGCGTGCTTGCAATTGACTTGCTCGGAGAGTCTGCCGGCGGCGACCCGCCTGAGGCGATCGTGCTGCTAACACCGGCGTCCGTACTGGGGGGCTGCTTACGGCAGTATGCAAGCCGGGCGCTTTGGTTTCGCGCGGTGAAGGCCGCGCTCGCGTCGCCCAGCGAGGAATTGCTCCAGGCGCTCATGAAGCAGGCCGGCCTGGAGGCCGACCATGAGACGGTGAAACACGTACTGGCACACTTCGCCCAGGCGTGTCCTCCTCTGCCCCTGGAGGCCAACAACTGCTAAGCCGAACAGAGCCGCAACTTTCCTTCCAGCGAGACAGGCATGCGCGGCGGCGCAAACTGTACTTCTTTTGCGCGCCGGACGTATGGGTAAAGCTGCGCTGCTGCGTCACGCCGAGCCGCGGAAGCCAGCCGAGCTTTTTCTAGCTCACGGGCGCTGACGCTTGCCAGAAACCTTGCCTGGCCCTTACCCCGCTTGTGCTTTTTCGACGCTGGGCGCACTCGAGGGCTGCGTCATCGCGTGAGGCCGAAGGCGGAAAACTGCGCAGGGGCGGAGTGGGAGAGGACGCCGAGGTGGCCGAGGCGGTCGTTGTTGCTGGCCGGTACGTAGACGGCTGGACTTTCTGAAAGGACGTTGCCCGCGGCGTCGCGCAGCCGGGCCGCTACACGGTCCACCAGGACTTCTCCCTCGATGAGGTATTCACTGTCCGCCTGGTAGCGCACTTTATCGTCCCGCCAAAGCACTCGCCCGGACAGGTCCTCCAGCCGGAAACCATCAGGTGCCAGCAGGGCAGCAAAGCCCTCTTTGGCATCGCGGCTTGCCTGGAAGACGAGACCCGCCGTGGCGCCCTGGGAGAGTTTTACGCGGCATTTCCATCGTCCCAGTCCGCCGCGAATATCCGTGCACAGGGCTATCGCGTGGACTGGCCTGGCTGTCTGGCGGAGCGCGTCATTGGCCCATTCCCAAGCACCGTCGCCGAGGGCAAACCAGCCCTTGCCGATGTCCCCGGCGGCGGGCACCTGCGGCGCGGCAGCGGCCGCGCCCTGCGCAATTTCTTCCGCTCCCTCGGCGCCCGGAAACCCCCAGAATTCCGCGCACCCCATCCACGTCATGAAGCCGAGATACCCCTGCCGCGCGCGCTCTTCTTCGGTCATCGGCGCCCAGGGGCTTTCCTGCAGCAGGGCGCCGTCGGCTGAGAAAAGCTGCGCCCGCACCTGGCCGCCTCGTGCCTCGGCCCGAAGGATGTAATCGGTGTCGTAATGCCAGCAGCCCTGGGCCCCCGACCAGAGGCCGTCCAGGGGCAGACGATAAAGCATCAGGGCGCCGTTGCCCCACTCGCCGCCGAGCCACGCAAGGAAGCCCGTCTGGGCCGCAGCATCCGCCAGGAAAAGCATCCCCGCGCCGCCTGCGCCCGGTGAGACTCGGACGCGGCATCCCCACGTGCCTTCTGGCCCTGTCGGCTGGCGCAGAATGGCCGAGCTTCGCTCGATGACGGCATACTGGCGCAAGCGCGTCCTGGTTATGTCCGTCCACATCCAGTTGCCTGGGCCGACAACAACCCACGGCGAGTCCTCT
>JANZZA010000213.1 GCA_026419655.1 Armatimonadota bacterium
GGCAGCCAGGTTGGTCGGACGCGCCTTGACTTCCACCAGGAAAAGGAGCGGGTGCCCCTCTCGGCCCACAGCAGTTGCGGCTACGTCAACCCGTATCTCGAAGGTAGAGGCCGCCTGGAAGGCGTCAGCTAACCCCCACTCTTCTAACACCGAGGACAGATGTCTGTCGGCACTGACCACCGCCCGAACCCGGCCCCGTGGCCCAAACCGCTCGCCCAGCGCGTCGCGCAGCCAATCTCTCACAGGTGCGTAAAGGTCCTGCTCGGCCACTGCGCATCAGCTTCCCCGACATGCAAGCCGGCACCCGAAAACAGCGCATATTTCCGTGTAGTGGTTGAAGTGACGGCCGCGAATCTGGTCTGGGAGCAGGTCGTGCCCTTCATCACGATGCTTGCCCCGTTTGCGGGTGATGTGCGAGGCTCCATCGCACGGAGTTGGCGCAGAAGCGCGGGCCTTGCGGTTTTCCCCGGCGAGGATCCTCAGGACCGCGTTTTTCAGGTCCAGGTAGAAGCCGACTTTCTCAAAGGCGTCCGCATAAACGCGCACTTGGTGCTCCCTGGAGGGTGCCCACGCGGCGCCGGGTGTACGAAGGTTCGGATGGTTCCAGAGAATGCCCTGCACCGGGACTTGGAGAGTGCTTTGTAATAGCTGACAGAGCCCTGTTGCCATGTGCCAGGCCTGAGGGCGCACGTCCAAGTACACGCGGTGAAGGCCACTTTGGTCTCTGTTTGAACGCCGCACGGTAGCACCAGCGTCGGCGAAGCCCCGAAGGAACTCTATCGCTAGTGCACTATCGTTTTTCACCACTTCCGGCACACGAGATGGCCGCTCGTCGGATTTCAGGCCAAGAATCATCCGCAGGTCTCGCAAGGCAAGGTGCTCGGCAGGTAGCTGGATGCGGATAGCCACATGGCTTCCACGCGAGGAGTGGAAAGATGCCGCGGGACCGAGGAGTCTTTGAATGCGCGGCAATACTTTCTGCGCCACTCCGGCAACGAAATAGGCGTATGTGTCCCTGCCTTCCGTCTCTTCGGTGCGGAACGGGAACTCAATGAGGATACTTGTGGTATCGCCATGCGTAGAAAAGGTGCCGGATGCGGCAAGGAGGCCGACGAGGTATGCCACGTCCTCGTCTATATAGTCTGTCACCAGCATTAGCCTCCTTCACTTGACTGGCAACCGAAACACAAGCAGATACTCGTGGACCTTGTTCACGATGAACTTATGCGGATAGCCCAGAGGCCGCAGATTGTTGTATTCACGCCGCCTGTCCCAGATGATGATGTCGTCGAGGACGAAGCCGCGCTCCTCGATAACACGGCTGATGTCCGCATGGTAAGGCACAAAACGGGGGCCAACGCGAATGTCCATCACGTTGACGATGCAATATGAGCCAGGCTTCAACACCGTCGCCGCGCCTTCGAACACCTTGCCCACTTCCGCCAGGAAATCCTCATACCGGGCCACGTTGCCCAGGTCATCTGGCTGGTCGGAATATGGTCTTTCCCGTTTGCGGTCGGCGGTACGCTTTCGCGTGTGGATGTGCCAGTAGGGAGGAGATGTCACGAGGATGTCCATGCTGCGCCTCGGCAAAATAGCCGCAAGCAAACGGGCGTCAGCAAGCACTATCCCCAGGCGCTGGCCAGGCCCCTCCAGGAAAGGCGCCGGCACAGGGCCTCCTTCCCACATCTCCACCACCGTGTCGGAAAAAAGGCTGGGCTGGTTGGCTAGGCGCTGCCGCGCCATGTCGGCAAACTCGGGCACCACCTCCACACCAATCCCGCACAGGCCAGCTTCCCGCGCTGCGACCAGGGTCGAACCAGAACCAAGGAACGGGTCAAGCACCCATCCTTGGTCGCGGCGAAGGTAAGCATCCAGCAGGCGCGTCACCAGCGCGGCTGGGTACATCGCCGGGTGGTTGAGGGCCCTCTCCTCCGGCGACTTTTCGATGTCGTCCCAGACGCTGATGGAGTACCGAAGCCAGGTCTTTCCGTCGAGTTTCGTCGCCATCTTGGATCTCGTGCCCATGATATGGCGCCCTGCAAACACGCGCAAGCCCGATTATTGGCCGGGTCTCAGTGCTCAGGTCACTCCCCTGCCCGCAACTCCCTCGCAGTCTGGATGACCAGGTCGGCCATGGTTTCGACTTGTTCGTCCGTGAGCGGATAGAGGGGAAGGTGGGTGAAGCGACGGTTGAAGACTTCCTCGGCCACGGGGCACGTGGAGGCGATGGCATCGTGGTCATACCCAAGCCGCTGCAGAAGCTCGAATTTGTAAAGGGGCGCAAAGTGGGGGATGTTGGTGACGCCCTTTTCGGTGAGGCGCGTTTTAAAGACCTGGATGTCGGCACCAAGCACGTCGGGGTCTACCTGGAGCAAGTACAGGTGCCAGGTAGGCTTGATTTCCTCTGTGTCACCTGGTGGCGGGACCAGGCCAGGCACTTCGGAGAACCGCTGGGTAAGATACTCGGCGTTTCTGCGGCGGGCCGCGATGACCTCATCCAGGCGGCGCATCTGGCTGAGCAGCCCCACCGCCTGGATTTCGGTGGCGGAGTGGTTGCACGGCACGCCCGGGCCGCGAGCCGTCTCCAGCGCCGAGACATCATATAGCCAGTTAGGGATTTGCTTGCTCAGGTCGAGGCCCACGAAACGTGCAAGAGATAGCTGCGGGCCGAAGCGGTCGTCGTTAGTGACCAGGACGCCGCCCTCGCCGAGAGCGGAAATGTTCTTGACCTCATGGAAGCTGAAGGCGCCAAAGTCGCCGATGGTGCCGATGGCCCGCCCTTTGTACCAGCCCCCGAAAGCATGGGCGGCGTCCTCGAGGACCATGATGTCGCGCTCGCGCGCAAGCTCCATTATCGGGTCCATATCCACCGGATAGCCGCCGATGTGGACGGGGACGATCATGCGGGTGCGGTCGGTGATTTTTCGGGCCACGTCGTCCGGGTCCATGTTTATCGTGCGCGGGTCGAGGTCGGCAAAAACCACCTTCGCGCCGATGGCGAGCGGATAGAGGATGGTCGAGATGAAAGTAATGGCCGGACAGATTACCTCATCGCCGGGCCGCAGGCCCGCGAAGCGATAGGCAATCTCGAAGCCGCCGGTGGCGTTGGTGAGAAGGACTGCGTACTTGCACTTCAGCTTCTCACAGACGGCAGCTTCAAGTTCCTTGACGCGCTGGCCGAGGGTGAGCTTTGACGCGGGCGTGCCCACGTCCAGCAGGGAGGCCAGCGCGGTGCGCACCTGTTCCAGCCGCGCAGCGTAATCGGCCTGGCGGTCGTCCCTTGGGCGCACCAGGAACTCGATTACGGCCATCACGTCGTCGAGGTTGGGCGCTTCGCCGACCGCCGCCCAGGGAACCACCGCGTCGCCGGTACTGTAACGAAAATCACTCGCTCTTGCGGGCATTTGTCCTCGCTCCCCCAAAAAAGGTTGCTCCCCTTGATGTTCGACGCGCTGCGCCGGGTCACCTTCGGCTGGGGCTACGGAGTTTCCCTCATTCCGCCGGGGACCACATGGTAAAGGGACAAGCATCGTGACAGCGACACGAAAAGCTCTGAAACGGGGAGCTGTGAGAGACCCCTTTTCAAGAGGGAAACTGGTGCAAAAGCTGGTGCTGGCTGAGCCAGACTGAGGAAGATGTACAACGCTTTGCGCCCGACCTTTCACCTGGGGCCACGTCTGGGAGTCGCGAGAGCCACTTGTGCACCAGCCTGTGGAAGTTTATGGGACACCGTCGGAATGTGAGAGACAGGCAGCCCGAATAACCAGTCCTGGCCGTGGCGGCCACCCGTCAGCCTGGGGAACCATACCTGGGCCGCTCATTGACCGCCCGGCCCATACGGCCTCCCTCCAGAGAAACTTGACAGCAGCCGCTGCTTCTGCGACTTTTTGCACGGGAGGGTGATAAGGAATGGCTTATCTACTGGGTCTCGACGTCGGCACCACAGGCTGCAAGACGCTGCTCATTGACGAGACGGGCAAGGTTGTCGCCCGGGCCCTCAGTGAATATCCCCTTGAGGTTCCGCGCCCTAACTGGGCCGAGCAGGACCCGTACCACTGGTGGGACGCCACCGTGGCCACCATCCGCAAAGTCATCGCGGACAGCGGCGTAGACCCGTCGGCCATCAAGGGCGTTGGGCTGTCGGGCCAGATGCACGGCTCCGTCTTCCTCGACGCCAGGGACGAAGTCATCCGGCCGGCTATCCTCTGGTGCGACCAGCGCACCGCCGCCCAGTGCTCCTGGATCCACAACCAGGTGGGCTATGACAACGTCGTCGCCGAGACCCTCAATCCCGTCCTCACGGGTTTCCAGGCCGGTAAGATTGTCTGGCTGCGCGACAACGAGCCGGAGAACTTCGCCCGCGTGCGCAAGGTCCTTCTGCCTAAAGACTACGTGCGCTTGCGCCTCACCGGCGAATATGCCACCGAGGTCTCCGACGCTTCTGGCACGTCCCTGCTCAATGTCCCCAAGCGCCGCTGGTCTACCGTCATGCTCGAGGGCATCGGCATACCCGAAGACTGGCTGCCGACGGTCTACGAGTCGCCCGAAATCACCGGCTACATCACCCCCCAGGCGGCGGAGGCCACCGGCCTGGCCGTAGGCACGCCCGTAGTCGGTGGCGGCGGCGACCAGGCTGCCGGCGCGGTGGGCAATGGCATCGTCCGCACGGGCGTCGTCTCATCCACGGTCGGCACCAGCGGCGTAGTCTTCGCATATCTCGACGAGCCGCTCATGGACGAGAAGCTGCGCACGCACACCTTCTGCCATGCCGTGCCAGGAAAGTGGCATACGATGGGTGTGATGCTTTCGGCCGGGGGGTCGCTGCGGTGGATGCGGGATGCTCTCTGCGCCGAGGAGAAGGCCGAGGCCGCCCGCCGCGGCGTTGACCCGTATGAGCTGATGACCGCCGCCGCCGCAGAAGTCCCGCCCGGCGCGCATGGCCTGGTGTTCCTGCCTTACCTCACCGGCGAGCGCACGCCCTATCCTGACCCCGATGCCAAGGGTGTTTTCTTTGGCCTCTCGCTGATGACCACGAAAGCCGCCATGATTCGCGCCGTCCTGGAGGGCGTGGCCTTTGGCATGAGGGACAGTTTCGAGATTATCAAGGCCATGGGGGTGCATTTCACTCAGGTGCGGGCATCAGGCGGCGGTGCCCGGTCTAAACTGTGGCTCCAGATTCAGGCTGACGTGACTGGCGAGCCGCACTGGGTGATAAACGTAGACGAGGGACCTGCCTTTGGGGTAGCGCTGCTGGCGGGCGTCGGCGCGGGGATATGGCCGTCGGTACCGGACGCCTGCGACGCCACGATAAAGCCTGTCGAGGAAACGCGCCCGAATCTAGAAAACCATGCCCTCTACAACAGCTATTATTCCATCTACCAGGACCTCTATCGCCGCCTCGAGGGCGCCTTCACATCTCTTGCCGACCTGCTCCGCACCCATGCGTAGGTGGCCATGGGGAGAGGGGGCCGCGCCGCATGAAGAAGCGCACGTGGTGGAAACAGCACGAAAAAGTTTGGGAAGGGGTTCTGGGGGATAACCCTTTTCAAAGGGTTTCCCCCAGAAATCTACCCAGCAGGGGGACCCCCCTTTCGGCAAAAAGCGGGGTTCCCCCTGCACCCCCTCCCCGTAAATGCTCGTGCTCCCTGGCGGAAACGCGCGGCCGCCATCACACGCGGAGAACTGACAAACACGTCGTGGACCGCGGACGCTTCTCTTGGGCAGGGCTGATTTTTCGGCACGGGCACATCCACGCGCAGGGATCTGTAGGCCTTCGGTGCGCGCCTACCTTCCCTGACGGCTGTCCCGCGCTGCGTGTCGAAAAATCCGGCCTGACCACAGTCCAAAAAGTTTGGGAAGGGGGCCTGGGGGAGAACCCTTTTCAAAGGGTTTCCCCCAGAAAGGAGTTTCTGATCCTGCTTTGCCGGCCGGCTGTAGAAGGCACATGGAAACTCCTCAGGTAACCGGGCAGTCGAACTACGTTGAGAGCCTTTCCTCGAGGGCGCCTGCGGTGGTAACCTTAGGGGCGCTGACGGCAAGGCAGCGAGGTGTCGGTGATGCGGAAGATAGCGGTATATCTTTGGGTTCTTTTGGGTGGTGCCGTGACACTTTTCGGGTGCGGTGGGGGTGTGCAGCAGGCTCAGCCGCGCCGCAGTACGCCGTCCATCACAGGAGCGTATGGAGAGCGCGGCGGGGCGCTGGCCGTCAAGCCTGCTGAGCAGGCCCAGGCCCTCGAAGCCGACTATTACGGCCATCAGGCGCTGCGGCTATTCAACGGCCTCGTCACGGTCACCGCCGTGCCCGAGTTCGGCGGCCGGGTAATGGAATATAAGCTTGGCGACAAGGACCTGCTGTGGGTGAATCTGGCAGAGGTTCAGGC
>JANZZA010000260.1 GCA_026419655.1 Armatimonadota bacterium
TTTGTCAGGATTTTGTTTCGGGCAGGAAAGAATAAGGCCTGGAGAATCACCTCGGGCCATTTTCCCAAAATCCGGTGTTGGCCTGCAGAAAGCCACGAAACTGCATAACGTTGTGTGCCCGGCCTTCTACGTTGGAATCACCTTCAGAACCGGGGCACGGGCTTTCGCCAGAGTCTCCCTAGAAAACCGAATACTTCCTCGGCGTGCTCCAAGATTGTGCTGCTTGCGTGCGCGGTAGAATAAGTTTGTGCCGGGTAAGAAAGACACTGTGACCCGGGGGCCGGAGAAGACAAGAGTAGAGGCGGCGCCTCGCCGACGCCGCCTCTGTAGGATCCAACCGCGCTTTCGCTAGAACCGCACTCTCATCGCACGCGGCGGGCAGGCAGGCACACACAGCTCGCAGGCAATGCAGCGGTCGGCATCGAAGATGACTATCTGACTCTTGGAGTCTTCCACGCGAAGGGCCCCAGTGGGGCACACTACCACGCAGGCGCCGCACTGGGTGCACCGGTTTTCATCCCGCACCACGTCCAGCTCTAGCGGTTGCACCCGTACCCCTTGCTCCTCGACCCATTTGGTGCCTGCTTCGATGGCCTGCGGCTCACCCTCGAGGACTACCACCATAACGCCTTCCTGATCAGGAGTTATATTGGCTCTAAGGATATTGACCTCGAGCCCGTACTGGCGGATTAGACGCGAAACGATGGGCTGGTCAATGAGCGTGCGCGGATAGTGAAGAACCACTCGCCGCTCGGCCATTTAGCTCACCCCCTGGCGGATGGGCGGCCGCTCGCGCAGAGGCTTGAAGGTCTTTCCACTCTCCGCCGCGGGCAGCAGCTCCACAGGCCTGCTCAGCAAAAATTCTCCAGCCTCTATCTGCTCTTTGAGTGTCTGGGCTATCTCACGGGCGCGCGGATAGCTCGAAAGGGACGCCGTAGGTATCTTCTTGCCCTGGAACTCGATGGTGCCGCTTCGAAGCTCAGCGTAGCTTACATGCCCGAGCGGCTGGCCCTGGAACTGAGGGTAGTCGCGGCTGTAATCAACTATGGGCGCTACGATGTCAGCGTCGCTTACCCCTGTAAAGCGGGCCATGTCTTCGTCGAGGATGGGGATGGGTATTCCTATGCCCACCTGCAGCGACACGCCATAGCCATAAAGGCTCACGCCGACCACCCACCGGGCATCCATCTTTTTCATATCGCCTATGGTGGCGAGGGTACAGGCGCCGCCCTTGGGTGTGCCATTGGGCGAGCGGGCCACCGAAGGATTGTGCTGGGTACCTTCCCATGCCACGTAGCCCTGGGCGCCGCCTATCCAGATGCGCGTGCCAATGCCGATGGTGCGAAGGTATGGGTCGTTTAGCAGCGGGCTAAGCTGGCCTGCCGAACAGTAGTTGGCGGAGCCAAGGTTGGCCTTGACAACGCCCATGTAGGTGTAGATGTCGCGCTCGGTACTGAGGTTTACGGCCACGTTGTAGTTCTGGTAGGCGTTGCGCGGATTAAACAGATAGGCCTCGTTGAGATCTTCGATGTTGATGAGCGTCTCTATTTGTCGGCGGGGGTAACAGTCAGTCCCGTAGGCCTCGGCCCTAAGCAGGACGTCGTTGCCGGCGATGAGTTCTTCGATGACGTGCCCTCCGCCGTAGCGGAACTCGCCGGGATGGTCGCGGTTGAGGGGATCAGTCTCGGCCATTTCGGTGGCACCGATGTACAGGTCCACAGCCGCCAGCCCGCAGTAAGCTGGCACGTCGTTGAGCCAGGCCCGCTGGATTTTCATACGGGGTTTGGTGTGGCCAACGTTGAGGAAGGCGCCCGACGAGCACATCGGCCCGAAAGTCCCCGTGGTAACCACATCTACTTCTCGCGCCGCCGCTTCTGTGCCTTCCTCAGCGACGATGCTCACCATCTCTTCCGCCGTGACTACCACTACCTTGCCCTGGCGTATCTTCTCATTGATTTCCTCATAAGTTTTGGGCATACGTGTACCTCCTTAGTCCTAACGGCCTCAGCAGTTGGCCGAAAAGCTTTCGCTGACGTGAACGACGGGGAGGGCAAATTGGGGTTAGGGACGGGCCATGTGGCCCTAGCGCATGGCCATAGCCATCACCGCGGGCTGGGGCCGTAACCACCCGCGCTGATGACCGCAGAGGCGCAGTTCTTCTTTGCTGTTACGCTTGTGCATTACCTGCTCCTGTTTCAGGCCTGACCGATCTCCCAGTGTCTATATCACTGAGTAGCATACCGCGTGCTCGTTGTCAACCCCTCGGGCACTTTTTCTCAAGACCTTGACGTGCCCTTTTTGCTGGTGCCGTGCCCAGAGCAAGTTTTGCAGCAGCGGTCTGTCGCGTCTGGCTCACACTCATGGCGCTGGCGGATACTCGTTGCAAAGCAAGTGAATCGGTTCTTCGTCTTCATCTATTTGGGAGAAGCGAGGCACTGGCGGAATGAAGACATTGTCGCGTTCGTCGTCGTTGACCGAGGAAACTTCTACACACAGCACCGTGCCATGCCCCGGCTCACCCCAAAAACGGTGATGCAGGTAGGGCGTGAGGGTTATACTCTCCCCGGGCTGGAGTCTCAGGATCGTGCCCGCGTCAACCGAAACAAGATGGCCGTCCAGGGAGACAACAACGGGCGTATCTAGAATCTGGCCGTCGCGGGTGGCCTCCCAAACCTGCACCATGAGGTTACCGCCGCCGCGGTTAATGATGTCTTCGGTTTTGGAGCGGTGATGGTGGTCAGGCGTCACCTGGTTCTCGCCGATAATCAACAGCTTTTCGCAATAAGGCTTGGGGTACTTTTCCGGCTCGAGTGCATTGCCGTTGCGAAGAGTAAACAAAGCCAGGCCGATTTCCCTGAAGCGGCCGGACCCGTAGTCAGTTATGTCCCAGCCAAGCCGGTTGTCGCGTATCTCGTCATACTCGGTGCCCTTGGCCTTCCAATCCTCGGGCGTCCAGTAGGCAAAGGGCGGCAGGGGGAACTGGCGCTGGCAGCAGAACTCCTTCACTTCCTCGATAATGCGGTTGATTTCGGAACGCTTCACGGGCGCTGCACCTCCGCTGTGGGCAGTATTGTACACCAAGTTGGCAAAACGTGCCCGC
>JANZZA010000341.1 GCA_026419655.1 Armatimonadota bacterium
GTGCTGGCTTGCTTGTTTGCGTTGACTGTGACGATGGCAGCCGTGGGGCAAGGCGATAACCTGCTCGGCAATCCCGGGTTCGAGGGTGGGGTGACGGCTGAGGGTATCCCCGAGAGCGGCTGGTATCGTGCTTACGGGGATGCCAACTCGCGTTGGGTGCTCCAGACCGGGGACGCTCACTCTGGCGACAAATGCATGCGCCTAGAAGCGCCCACCATTCCTGAGCACAATCCGTCGGTGACCATCGAGCAGGCGGTGCCCGTGACGCCAGGGCGCAGTTACGTACTTCGGGCATGGGTGCGTGGCACGCCAGGCGCGGAAGGGCTGCTTGCCATGGTGTGGCTCGCTGCCGACCGGCGGTGGATTAGCCACACGGGCCAGCAGTTCCGCTACAGGGACGAGTGGGCCGCGAGGTGGCTAATTGGCGTGGCGCCTCAAGGGGCGGCTCTGGGCGTGGCGCGCGTGGATATTCGCCAGCCCGGCACCGCCTGGGTAGATGACGTTTACCTGGCCGAGCGGAAGGTCCAAACCCTGACAGCTAACGTCCCCGGCGGCAAGGTCACGGCCGGACAGGCCTTTCGCTTCGCCGTCAAGGCGGCAGATGCTGATGGCTTGCCAGTAGCTGGTGAGGCCGTCCAGATAACCTTCGCTGGAAGCGGCAACGGCGGCCTTCTGCCACGCGGCGGTGTCGGCAACCCGACGCGCTCCGTCAAGCTTGCTACCGACGTGAACGGGGAAGTCTCCGTTACGGTGCAGCCCAGTTCGCGGCCCGGCCTGACCGATACCATCACGGCGTCATGCGGAGCTACTTCCTTGCGCCTGCAGCTACACACGGCCAAGCTGGGCCAGCCAAGAAGCTACAGCCTGCGGCCCAGCGCCATCATTGGCAGCCCTGGCGAGCCAATCGCGGTTTCCGTGCACTTGCTGGGAGCCTGTGGCGAGCGGGTTCCTATTGCCGGCCGCCGGCTGTCCTTCTCCGTCGAGGGTGCAGGCCAGGTCGCACCGAGACAGGCGCTCACAGACCGCAATGGCGCAGCGCGGGTGACCCTGCGGCTTCCCAGGACCCTGTATGAGCGGGCGGCGGTAAGCGTGCGAGATGCGCAGGGCCTGAGCGGCCGGTGCGAGGAGGTAGTGGTCGCGCCGCCAGTGCGCAAAAACCTGGTCCGTGTTGGCCCCGACGGCCATTTTGTGCTGCCCGACGGCGAGCCTTTCCTGCCGCTCGGCGGGCTCTACGCCAACTGGGTGCACCGCGTGGAAGAGGGCAGGTGCGGAGACATTGCTGCATGGTCCTTCAGCGACGTCAACGATGAGCAGTTGCGCGAGTGGTTTGCTTATCTGCGCGACAACGGCGTGAATGCCCTGCGGGCCATGCTGCGCGACCATACTGCGCGGGGCTGCGAGCCGATGGACATCATTGGCCGCGCCAACCCGAATCTTCTGCGCCGGTGGGAGCATTTCATGGAAGTGGCCCGGCCCTATGGGATTCGCTTTCTCGTCACGCTCCACGAAAGCTGGTACGCGACCTACGCGGCTTACTTCGACCCGGAAGTCATGGAAAAGTGCGTGCTGCCATACTACACGGCCGAGGAGCTTGCCTCCCTGCCGCCACATCGTGCGCGCTTCCTGGTGGGGAAGCGGATGCTTGAGAGTACAGATGCGCCG
>JANZZA010000388.1 GCA_026419655.1 Armatimonadota bacterium
CCATCCGGCCTGGAGACCCAGTAGCGCAGGTCTGGCTCGTTGAAGATTTCCCACACGCGTATGCGGTCTTTGTAATGGCCCACGACGGTCTCCGCGTACCTGGCCCAGGCAGCCTTAGGGTCTTCTTCCTTTGCGGCCCAGTCGGGCGCTTGCTCGATCATGCCGAAGATGCGCAGGCCAGCCCGCTCGGCGTATGCCTGCGTAGCTTCGTCGTGCCAGACAAGCCTTCCCTTCTCCGGCTCGACGACGTTCCAGCAGGTGAACATTGGCGGCCAGGTGCGCACCCAGCGCACCCCCACGGCCCGAGCCAGCGCCAGGTGCGCCGGGCCGTACATGAAGTGACCGCCGAAGGCCGACTTTTCGGGGTCGGCTTTGCGCTCGGCCGGCGGCAGAAGGCAGAAGGTGGCCTCATTGCTGAGCAGGCGGCCCTGCCATTTCCAGGAAACGTCAGCCCGATACCAGCCCCTCGCCAGATTGGCGCCAGGGATAGTCTTCTCATGCCGGCCAGCACCAGGCTTCCATGACCCGGCTAGGACTGTCTTGCCCCAGAAATCCGCCACGCGCCAGGAAAAGCCTGTCACGCGAGCCATGGCCGGAACCGAGGCCATCAGGCGTAGCACGGGCTTTTCCGGCTCGCTGTACAGACCGAGAGGGTGCTTCGTGGAGATGATTGCAGCCCTTGGCGGGTCGCCACCGGCGTCTTCGCCGTCCTGGCGCAGTTGAACATCGTCCACCCAGGTCACGACTGGCTCGTCCACAATGATGCGGATGAAACCGTAGGGGCCAAAAGGCATGTAGGGAACGTCAGAGGAGACTTCGAGGCGCTGCTCGTCGGGGCCGACGGTGGCCTCGGTGGTACAGAAGGGCCACATGGCGTGCTGGGCGCCCATGGTATAGACGCCGAAGGTTATTTTCACGGGCCGGGCGGCCCTGACGCGACATGTTGCACGGACAGGCCAGCCCGGCGTCAGCGCCACCACGTCACTTACTGCGGCCATCGGCTTGCCCGCCGGCGTCATTTTCAGCCGATATTCCTCGCCCGTTTTTTCGACCTCAAAAATCGGCGCCCCGGTGTTGTCCCAGTCCACGGCGCCAAGCCAGTTGGCCAGACCCAGGTCAAAATCGCCGTTTTGTAGCAAGTTTCCCTCTTGGGGCGGCGGCACACCCTGAGCGGCCTCTTCTGGCGTGAGTTCCTCGACCATTGCGTCATCAACCCAGACCGTGCCGAGCTGGGCAAACTTGATAATGAAAAGCGCTGTGGAGTCGTCCACGCCGCTGGTGAAGACATATTCCACTTTCCGCCAGGTCTCATCGGCCATAAGGCGCTGGTCGTAGTAAGACCACCAGGGCCGGCCAGCCTGACGTATCTGGACGGTGACCTCGATAGGCTCGCTGGCGCGGAGCCATGCCCGGACCCGATAGATGACGCCCTTGCGGAGAGGCACGGGCTGGGCCGCCCGGAGCTGGGCAGCGCCGTGACCAATCCACGACCGCCGCTGCGGTGAGATGTAGCCGATGCGATTGATCGTGATTTTCTGGCAGGCCGCGCCCGAGTGAGGATTGGCAGTCTCGCGAGCGTAAACTATGTCGTAATCGCCCCAGTTGGAGTACGAGTCGGCGACAAACCCTTCGGCCACACCATTAGACGCGAAAGCACCCTCAAAACCGCTGCCGACTACAACCGTGGCGGCACAGCAATTCACCAGGCTAAGGAGCATAGCCGTGCAGGCAGCGCCGAGACGCATGTTTGTTTCTTCCACAGCAAGCGACGGCGAGCGTTTTTCGCGCATTTTAAGTAGCCCGGGTGGCCGCGCGTCTCCGCCAGGGAACACGAGCATTTACGGGGAGGGGTGCAGGGGGAACCCCGCTATTTGCCCAAAGGGAGGTGCTCCCTAATAAAGGGTTTTCTGGGGGGAACCCTTTGAAAAGGGTTTTCCCCCAGACCCCCTTCCCAAACTTTCTCGTGCTGTTTCGACTGCGCGCACTGTCGTTTGCCCACAGGTGTGCGGGCCGGAGGAATCACTGCCGGCGACCCCAAAGCGGGGCGCGCGTCTTCTGGTTCCCTTTAGGGCACAAATTCGACGTCGCAGACCCAGATGGTGCCGGTCCCAACGTCAGCGTCGGCGGTGCCGTGAAGGCCGATGACCATATTAGTCAGCCGGTCCAGGTCCAGGCGGTTGTTGGCGTCCCGTGTCCAGCCGGCCAGCTTGAAGTCCTCAAAGGGCATGGTGACAGTGACCCAATCGTCGCTCGGGGGTGGATAGGGGAAGCCCTCATAGTGGGCGCCGCCCTGTTCCCATAAAGTCACCAGCAGGCCGCGGATGCCCGGCGGGAGTGTGGCCTTGTAGGTAAATTGCACGCCCCTGTAGTCGGAAAGATCAGCCGGCGGCAGGGGCACGACAGGCAAGGCGTACATATGCCGGCGGCCGGGGAAGGTGAAGTCGAATCTCATACAGGGCTTGCCGCCCGGCCCCTCGTTGGGTGTGGTCAGCTTGGCTTGAACGGCAGGGTCGCTGGCTACTGTCCACTGGCCCGGGCCATCGCCAGTCACCCGCAGGGGCTTTTGGGGCCGGTATGGCTCGCTGGTGAACCGCGCCTGGCGCACCTCAAGAGCGCCGCGCGCCGCGCCGTCAAGCGCGACGCCAAGCCACAGGGCTTGGAGAGCGTCCCACTCCAACGCGCCGGAAGCATCCTGGCTGAAGGCAGTCGGAGTGAGGGTCGTCACGGAAAGGCGCCCTGTGGCTTCCTCGCCCGTTATCATTGACTCCGCGGCCAGCTTGTACCAGGCCTCGCCGCCCTTCTCCCAGGCCACCAGAGCCAGTTTAGGTGGCTGGCCCGCAGCGAGGTCTAGGCGGTACTTGACCTCGATAGCTTTGGCTGCTGCCGGGTCGCCCCTGAGTGGCAGGGGGACAGCCAGTGCGAGAAGACGGCGCTCTTCGCCGGGCTTGTCGAAGGTCAGGATGAGGGTGTTGCCCGCGGCCCCGCCCGGCCCTTCAAGCTTGGTCGTGACGCCACCAGACACGGCCAGCCGCAGTCCTTCCAGGCCCGATGCGCCGCCTCCAAGAGGGAAGTTGCCGCCCTGGGCCAGGACCGTCCCCGAGAGCGCCGCGCAGACCCATAGGGCCGTCATGGTACCCACCGCCTTCCGCATTGCTCGCAGCGGAGACAGGGTGAAAAACTTTCCGACCAGGGTATGGGGGAAAACCCCTTTCAAAGGGTTTCCCCCAGCACAGCGTAAAAAGTCTGGGAAGGGGGTCTGAGGGAGAACCCTTTTCAAAGGGTTTCCCCCAGAAAGGTTACCGGCCCGAATAGGCCATTGCTTCATTTATCTCGCCTCCCGTTTACAGTACGCTGCTTTGTGGCGCGGTGATTATTTTGCGCCCATTGGCGCTGCCGGGGCGCCACTGGCTATTCCTCAAGAGTGAGGCGCAAATTATCCAGATAGAAAACGGTTTGTTCTTTCGCCATGCTGCTCCACCCCAGCCAGGTAAGGACGTGGAATTCCGGGTCGCCGAGCCTGAGATTTTCAAAGGCGCTTTCGCCCTGGCCCGGCACGGTGACCTTGAGCGTCCAGGTGCCATCGAGTAGGGCCCCGACGCCAAAGCGCACTTCGAAGTGTATCCACTGGTCGGTAGGCAAAACCATCATGGGCTGGTCCCAGATTACAAGCTGGCCGCCGCGCACCCAGAAGCTGTGCCCAACGCGATAGGGCTGGCTGCGCCAGTCTCGCCCTTCACAGTACATCTCCACACCCTCGCCCACGCGCATGTCAAAGGACAAAGTCACGACGCCGTCCTGGTAGTTTGGCGAGTAGACCAGATGAGGATTAAAGAGGTGCGCGAGGCCAGGCGCGTCCATTATCTTGAGGCTCTGCTTACCCGTTGCAGCCACTTCGTCGGTGACCGCAATCAGGTCGCCCTTGCCTTCGACGTTTACTTGAGCATCGGCCGGTGGCGCGCCGACGGGTCTGTCCTCAAAGCCGTCGTCCAAAGTCAGAGGCAGCTCCGGTGGTGGTGGCGCAAATTCTACCGGCGGATAATCCACCTCTCGCGCAAGCTTTATCCACTCCGGGTCCCCATACACGCCTGCCTGCGCGTAGTCGAAGGGCTTGAAGCCAATCTGGAAGGCAGGCGAGTCGGGCTGGAGGCGGAAGTCGAAGTTGTCAGGGTCTACGAATTTCGGGTCGGCGACGATGGAGCCTTCGTCTTGCCCGCTGGCCTGCCGCTCCTCAAGCGTCATTCCCTCAAAATCCACGGGCTGGCCGGAAGCGTCGTAGTAGAGGTTATTGCGGAAGACCACGTTCTTGTCCCTTATGGTGCCGGCGGTGACGAGTTTCCCGCCCTTCCAGTAGACGATGTTGCGCTCATAGATGAAGGAGATGTGGTCTTCGACGCGGGAGCGCTGTATCTGGCCGTCCATGCTGAAGCAGAAAATATTGTTGCGCACGATGTTCTCCCGGCCGTAGTGCTGATGGTACGTACCCGTTTTGACGTTGTAGACGAGGTTGTTCTCCATGAGGATGTATGAGCTCCCCTCGTCATTGTAAAGGCCCCAGCCGCCGCGGCCGTAGCGGTCATAAGAATACACGTCGTGGATGACGTTGCCCGACAGAGTAGTGCCTTCGGATGGGCCGAGGGTATAGATGCCGCCCATGTCGCTGAGCACGCCCCAGCCGATATGATGCAGGTGGTTATAGTTAATGCGGTTGTTCTTGGCCAGGCTTTCGTAGTAACCCCATTGCCAGCCGACGGAGATGGCGGTGTAGAAAAAGTCGGAGATGTCGTTGTGGGTGACCTGGTTATCGCCGCTGTGGCCAATCCAGACGCCATGGGCGCCGTGGTGCATGCGGCCGCCGGAGCGGATGATGTTGTTGTCTACGATGATGCGGCCGGTGCGGTCGGCGAGGTCGGCGGCGATATAGCCCTCTCCGATACGGACGCCTCCAGCGCCGAGGTCGTGCATATAGCAGCGCTGGACGCGGCAGTCCTGGCAGCCACGGCGGAACCAGATGGCATAGTGGCCGATATGGGCGATCTCGCAGTCTTCGATGGCAATCTGCTCGGCGCCGTCGGCCATGATGACGGCCGGGATGCTGGACTCAGCCTGGCCGTCGCTATGACCTTCGGGCGGCAAGACCCACTGGCTATGGCGGAAAGAAAGACCGCGAAAGGTGATGTGCTGTACGGGCAAACCAAGGCGCGGCTCGCCCTGGAAGTAAACAAAGGCTTCCGTTACGGGCGCGATGACCTCGGCCGTGGTCATATCCTCGCCAGGCAGGGGAAGGTAAGAAAGCGTGCCGTCGCGGGATAGGCACCACTCGCCCGGCTGGTCGAGAGCCGCCCGCAGATTTTCAATGTGATAGCGCTGCGGCCCGCCCCACCACATGATAGGCCAGGCAGCATTGCTTTTCAGCACAACTGTGTTGGTCTGCGGGTCGAAGGCCTCAATCCAGTGGCGTCCGGTTTCCCATGAGTGATACAGGACGATTGCCGCATCGGTGGTCAGGTCGGGCCAGGGCTGAAGGTCGCCGGGCCGGGCGATGAAGGCGCGATTGGCGGTGTGAAGAAGCTGGCCCGTAGCCGGGTCGCGAGTGTATTCCTTTTTGCGGGCCGTATAGAAGTAGAACTTGTTGGGCATGCGGGCGCGGACGGCACGCCGGCCGTTGACCCAGAGCTGCTCGAAGTACCATTTTCCCTCAGCCACTTGCGGAATTTTGACCGTCCAGACGCCATCTTCGCCGCGCTGGAAGCCTGTGATTTTCCGCCCGCCGGTGAAAACGGGGCGCGCGCCTGGGGCGGCCTCGTAGGTCACCGGGCAATCGGCAGTACCGCTATCCTGAGGCGTGAACAGAACCGGCGCGTCCAGGAAATAAGTGCCGTCGGCTATGACCACGCGCACCGGCTCGGTCAGCGGGCCAGCGGCCTTCAGCCGCCGGATAGCGTCGCGGGCGCCGCTAAGCGAAGCCAGGGGGCCGTCTGTGCCATCTGCCTTGGGGCGCTCTATCCTCCCCGACCATTCATCCCGGCCGTCCGGGGAAACGTAAAGCGTCAGTGCGCTGGCCTTTTGGCATCCCATGACTGCCATCGCTCCCAGCAACAGGATGTAGAGCCATCCGGCTAGTTGCCGTCGTCTCATGTTGTGCTCAGATCCTCCTTGCAACGTCGTCGTGCGATTCAAGATGCGCGTCGGCGCATATAGTGCCACTATAGCCATTTTTCAACGGAACCCAGCAACGGCCCTGTCGGACTTCTCTGGGGCAAACCCTTTGAAAAGGGTTCTCCCCTAGGCCCCCTTCTCAAACTTTTTCGTGCCGCTTTTACCAGCCGCGCCGTTTTCTGAAGTGACTGCACACAGGGCCCTCCCACGGGCACCGGCCGCGATGCCTGAAGGCTCAAGTTCTTGGTGCCATATGTGTCTTGCCGCCTGCCGTCCAGCACAGAGTGCCTACACGAAATACCGGCCCGGCTAAAGCCAGCGTTTTTTACGGAAGTAATAAAGCATCCACATGGCAGCCGTCACCATCACCGCCCAGACCATCGGATAGCCCCAGGGCCACTCAAGCTCCGGCATGTAGCGAAAGTTCATCCCGTAAATGCCGACGATGAAGGTGAGCGGGATAAAGACGGTGGCGATGATGGTGAGGAATTTCATTATCTCGTTGAGGCGGTTGCTGACGCTAGAGAGATAGATGTCGAGCATGGTAGACAGGACTTCGCGGAAGGTTTCGGTGGTCTCGATTATTTCGACGGTGTGGTCGTAAACGTCGCGCAGATATATGGTGGTGGGAGCCTGGACCAGGGAAGATTCTCCGCGCACTAAGGCGTTAAGCACAGCCCGCAGAGGCCAGACGGACTTGCGGACGAGGGCCGTATCGCCGCGGAGCCGATGAATGGCCCGCAGGCTTTCCGGGTCCGGCTTGTGGGCAAGCTCATCTTCGAGAGCCTCGATGCGCTCGCCAAGCTCTTCAAGCGTCACGAAATACCTGTCCACCAGGGTGTCAAGGAGAGCGTAAGCAAGATAATCTGCGCCACGGGCACGCAGGTGGCCACGGTCGGCACGGAGCCTTTCCCGAACAGGCCCAAAGGCGTCAACGCAACCTTCCTGGAAAGTCACAACCAGATTGGCGAAAACAATAATGCTTACCTGGTCGGAGAGAAGCTCGCTGTCGCCGTCGGGGTAATAGAACGTATCCACGACTAGGAAGAAATGGTCGGCAAAAACGTCGAGCTTTGTGCGCTCGCCGGTGTCCAGGACATCTTCGGCCACAAGCGGATGAAGACCAAGGCTGTCGCAGAGGGCCTGGACGGCACCCGCATCGGCCAGGCCCTGGACATCAATCCAGCGGATTTTGCCGTTCTCTGGGGTGCCGAGGCCCTCGATGCGCTCAACCTCCCACTCACCAAACTCTTCCGCGTTGTACTCGACAACAGATACCCGTGTGGGCCGAGGACGGGACGGCGGGCAGACCTCGGCTGCCGGAGGGTGCTCCGCTTCGCTGGGTGCACGTCTACGCTTCAGAAGCCTGAGCATTTTGCCACGTCCGGCCCTTGCGTAAGTTAGAGGGCCGCAAAAAGTGCTATTCCTTGGCTTCGCTACTTTTCCTTGGGAGACTGTCGCAAAAATGGCTTTCCAGGCCGCCAGAAGGAGTGACGGGTACAAAATCAGTTGCACAGCCTTGTGCACTTTCCGGGGTCCGGACAGGCCAACACACCAGGTTTTACAACATTCACCTTGGGCGTGGTGCAACGGGTCAACCACACGGTGGGGACAATCTGGCTGAGCCACTGGGCCTGTGAAAAGGAAGGACCGAGGGCGGAACGAAGAGAGGTTCCGAAGGCAGCCTTTCCTAGCGCCAATGCCGGTTTTGTACTTGGTCAGGCTCAGGGCATGCGCCTACAAGAAGGAGGTATCGCCGCAATGGACTACGCAGCGGTGCGAGGATTCAACTACCAGCCCAGTTACGCCACTTGCGGCTTTGAGATCTGGCACGACTTCGATGCCGGGGCCGTGCGACGCGAGCTTGGGCTGGGCAAGAAGTATTTTCCCGGCATGATGGCCATCCGGCTGTGGCTCTCCTGGGAGGCCTTCAAGCGCAATCCGGGGCGGTTTGCAGACAATTTTGAGACAGCCCTGGCCATCGCTGCCGACTACGGCCTGGTGGTCATGCCTGTGCTTTTCAATCGCTGGCATGATTCGGTGCTCGACTATGGCGGCATTTACATAGACCATTTTCTTCCCGGTGTGAGCTGGGTGCAGGCGCCCGATATGTTCCGGCCGTACTTAGAAACTGTCGTGGGCGGCCATGCTGCTGACCCGAGAGTCTTCGCCTGGGACCTGTGCAATGAGCCGTTTTCTTATTCCTGCCCGCCGTCCGACATTCCCCACATTGTGTCGGCAGAGTACGCATGGCTGGAGGGTCTTTACCGCGCCTGCAAGGAACTTGGGGCCCAGGCTCCGGTAACTGTGGGCATACATCCGGGCCATGGCCTGGCGGGCATCAAACAAATCGAGCCAATCAGCGACATCCTCAGCATTCATCCTTACTGGACCTGCGACAGCCCGCCCCACGACAAAAAGGCCTACGAGGCGCAACTGGACGAGTACGTCGCCTTTGCAGAAGAGGTTGGAAAGCCCTTGCTCGCGACGGAGACCTGCTGGGGCGCCCTCGACGACGCCAAGCGCGTGGAGATTATTCGCTATACCCTGGGAGAGTTGAAAAAGCGCAACATCGGCTGGCTGGCATACCTGCTGCATCATAGCCTGATAGCCGACGCGCACCGGCCCGAATACGGCCCCATTGGGGCGCCAGGATATTTAGCCTTCATTGACCCTGATGGCAGCCTTCGGCCAGGGCATGAGGTGTTTAATGAATACTGAGGCCAGCCGTAGCGGTAAGCAGGCATGCTCGCTGGTGCTTCGACGAGGGGCGGGCGCGGTCGAAGCAGCACGAAAAAGTTTGGGAAGGGGGCCTGGGGGATAACCCTTTCAAAGGGTTTCCCTCAGGAGATAGTTTTCTCGCGACGCGCGTGGTGTTTGCCGGAATAGTTGCGTAGGGAAGTGGGGACTGTGAAGGACGGTGCGGCGGTAGTTGGAATGATAGCGCTGGTGGCTGCTGGAATGGCGGCCTGTCGCGGAGAGGGTATCGTGCTGCCCGACAGGGCAGGCTTATGGCGGGCCGAAGGGCCAGCTAAGACCTACGACCGGCGCACGCTGTACGACTACATTGACGGCAGCGCGGAAGTATATCTGGCCTACGGCTTTCGAAAGCTGACCACACGCCGGTACGTGTGCGAAGGACAGCCGGCCATAGCAGCCGACGTCTTTGACATGGGCAGCCCGGCCGACGCCTATGGGATTTTTAGCTTCGAGCGGATGGGCGGCCACGTGGGCCTGGGCGATGGCTCTGAGTATGGGGGCGGAATGCTGCGGTTCTGGCAAGGAAGGTACTTTGTTTGCGTCTCGGCGCCAAAGGAAACAGAGGCCGTGAAGCAGGCCACTCTCCAACTTGGAAGACGAATATCGGCGGCTCTGCCAAAGCCCGGTTTCGGTCCGCCTAAGATCGTTTCCCTTCTGCCGTCCCAAGGCTTGCGGACCGACAGAGTGCGCTATTTCCACCAGCACGGCTCCCTCAACTACCACTATTTTCTCTCCACCGAGAACATCCTTAACCTTGGCACGGATACCGAGGCAGCCTTGGCGCAGTACGAAATCGGCGACGCAAAGGCGCGGCTCCTGCTGGTGCGGTACCCATCACAGGAGCGAGCGCAAGAAGCCATGGAAAGCCTTCGGGCCAGCTACCTGGAGGGAGCCGGGACGGGGGGCCTGGTGCAGCTCGAAGACGGCAAATGGGCGGGGGCACGACAGCGCGGCGTGTACCTTGTCGTCGTCTTGGAAGCAAGCGACCGCTCGTTGGCTGAGCGGCTCATGCAAGAGAGCATCAAGAGACTAAGGGGGTGAGGCAAGTGAGCAAGAAGGAACAGATCACGCGACGGGATTTCTTACGCGGGACGGCGTCGGCGGCCTTAGCAGCAGCAGTGGGTCTGCCGCTGGCAAGCTGCCGGGCTGGCGCGGCGCCAAAGGAATGGTCAGCTCCGACGGCAAGGGGCGTCGGAGAGGAAGTTCGCTCAAAGGTGGTGTTGGTGCGCGACCAGGCAGCCGTCGGCGAGGACGGGACAATAAACGAGGAAGTGGTTGGGCGGATGCTAGACGAGGCCGTCTGCGCCCTCACCGAAAAGGGCACGCCGGCCGAGGCATGGGCGGAGCTTATAAAGGCTGAGGACCTGGTGGGCATAAAGACCAATGTCTGGGCCAACTTGCCAACGCCGCCGGAACTGGAAAGAGTGCTGAGGCACCGGGCCACAGCGGCGGGCGTAGCCAATGACCGCATCCGCGTTACCGACCGTGAGGCGCGGAGGCTGCTGGCTGATTGCACGGCGCTGATCAACGTCCGGCCAGCCCGCAGCCACCACTGGTCTGGCATGGGCGGGTGCATAAAGAACTACATCATGTTCTCGGATAGGCCGTACCAGTATCACGACAATGCGTGTGAGAGCCTGGCACTGGCCTGGGAGTTGCCGGTGTGCAAGGGCAAGACACGCCTGAACATCCTGGCTGTGCTCACGCCACAGTTTTATGGGCGAGGCCCCCACGCTTTTGACCCGCGCTACGTGTGGCCGTACAAGGGGCTTATAGTGGGATTCGACCCGGTAGCCTGCGACGCGCTGGGCGCTGAACTGCTCAGGGCAAAGCGCATTGCCGTCTTCGGCGAAGAGCAGCCGCTTACGCCCACCACCCATATTGCTGCTGCCGACGAAAAATATGGCCTTGGCGTCGCCGACCTCAACCGCATTGACATCATCCGCTTAGGCTGGACGGAAGACAGTCTGATCTAGCCCGCCAGTGGTCGCGCCCCGGCCCGCTGTGGCGCAAGCAGCCCAAAAAGTCTTGGGAGAAGGGTCTGGGGAAGCACCCTTCTCGTCGGGTCCTGTCGGGCTGACTGTTGCACAACCTGACTTTTGCGCGCGCTGACTTCCCGGGCGAGTACAACCTTGAGCCAGAAAGGCAGCACTTTCTGCGCCGGGCATCCCGAAAAAGGGCGTTTTGCGACAGTCTCCCGGAGGAAATGCTGCGTGTGTGGCCGGTTGCTGCCTAGTGTTTTGCCGGCTGGCCGACCGCTGAGTCTCCGAAGTAGGCTCGCTGTCATACACGGCGCGGAAGGTGCCTGCTCTCATGCACTCTGCCAAGAAGGGAAACTCTTGCCGCAGCCAGCAAGCGTACCTGGGCCTTGACCTTGGCACTCAGGGCGTGCGATGCGTAGGGGTGGTGGAAACTGGAGAAGTGGTGGGCTTGGTGGAGCACGCCCTGGCGCCGCCTCTGCCCACCTCGCCGGGACGCTCAGAGCAGGACGCCGAAGGCTGGTGGGTGGCGTGCTGTGAGGCC
>JANZZA010000680.1 GCA_026419655.1 Armatimonadota bacterium
GGGCCAGGAACAAGCCCTGCCCGTGCTGGCCGATTTGCTGCAGCCAGAGAACCCATTTGCGCCAGCGGCAGCTCGCGCCATCGCAATGATTGGAAAGCACTTGTACGAAACTCAGGCTCAGGAAGGCGGAGTCATATACGCACGCCGCCACGAAGCCTCCAAAGCTGCCAAAATGCTCGTTGATTTGATGTTCACCACTAGGGATCCCCAACTGCGACTGGATTGCGCAGTAGCTCTGTCCATGATGGGTGGAGACCCGGTTTGGGAACTTTACGACAGATTGAAGACCGCCTCCGATGAGATGAAAAGCTGGGTTGTGGCGGTGCTGGGTGCCATAGGGAAACCTGCCTCGGACGCTGGCATAGACGTGCGCGGCGACGCCGCCGTCCTCGACCAGAACTTCCAGCCTAGAGACCGCTTGACCCGAGACTGGGCTACTGTAGCCCTCGCCCTCGTTGGCGACGCTCAGGCTATGGACCTTATCAAACATCTGCCTGACGAGGAGAAGCCGGACCCGGCGATGGTAGAAGCCGGGCGCAAGATACTTGAGAGGATCCGCGAAGTTCGCGCCAGGGGTTTTTAGGACAAGTGAGATGATGTCAGGTGAGCCGTAAGCGCATTATAGCAATGCTTATTTTGGCAGTCCTCGCGCTGAGTGTGTGGGCTTTGGCCAACTACCAGCGCAGCCGAAAAGTTGGCGAGCTTCTCGCGCAGCTTGCCGACGTGGACCAATTCAAGGCCATGGAGGCAATGGAACAACTCAAGCACCGGGGACGATTCGTTGGGCCGCGATTGGCCGAAAACCTTTCCTCGCCCGACCCAAACCGGCGCTGGCGTACGGCCATGCTCGCTGCAGAGATAGGCTATCGCGGGCGCGCTGTGCGCGAGCAGATAGTATCTTTGGTCTCAGACAAAGACCCCAACGTGCGCCGAGCTGCCATAGTCGCCTGTGGCCGATTGCGCCTGGCTGAAGCCGAAGGTCCCCTGGGCAATATCCTGTATTCCAAGTCTGAAGATCCGATGCTCCGAGCGCTGGCTGCTGCCTCACTGGGAATGATACAGGTGAGAGGCGCGGTCAAAACACTGGCTGCAGTGCTCGAGCAAAGACGGCCCGTGCCAGCAAAAGACAAAGATAAGGAAAAACCACAGACGACCGCCAAGAGCGAAAGCGAAAAAGCCTCTGGTCAGGCAACCACTGAAAAAGTAACCGCAGGAGGTAGTACCGAAAAAGAAGCAACCGAGGCCAATGCTTCCACCACTGAGAAAAAGACCGCCACGGACGACACCTGGCAGGTCCGCATGGAATGCGCGCTGGCGCTGGGACAGATCGGAAGCCCCGAGGCCGTGGAGCCGCTGTCCCGCAGCGTGCAGCAGGACCTGGAACCCAAGGTAGATGTGCGAGTAGCAGCAGCATACGCTCTAGCGGACCTGGGAGCTGTAGTTTCCGACCAGCAAGCTCTCACGAGGGTCGTGGAGGCTCTGATAAAGGCCATGGGAGACGAGGCGGGCGACGTGCGCATAGCCGCAGCTATGGGTCTAGGCCGCGTCTTTCCACCCAAGTCCCTTCGCTCGCAGGTCGAGCAGGTCTTGCGTGAGCACGCCGACGACGAGCATTACTGGGTTCGCGAAGCCGTCAAGTACGCAGCGCGGCAGCTAGCCATATCTCTTGCGGCAAGCTCCTGAATGACCGTCCAGGGAGGTAGTGGTGAACATGCGAATTCTTACAGCGACTGCGCTAGGCTTGTGTCTGCTAATGGCCGGCTGCGCGGTAGACCCGATGGACAAGCTATCTCACGACCTGGACTCTCAAGACGTGACAGTGCGCCAGCAAGCGGTGCTGGCGCTGGCCAACCTTAAGGACGACCGGGCAGTGGACGCACTGGTTGACGTGCTCCAGGGTGACGAAGAACTCTGCGACATGGCAGGCGTCGCGCTGGTGAAAAAGGGCCGCGAGGTGCCGGAGAAAAAGAAACCCAACCCGGTCGTAGAAGCGGTGGGCCGAGTTGCAGGAAACACACACCTGCTTGAAAAAACGCGGGCCCGCGCTTGCTGGACGCTTGGCGAGATAGGCGACCGGGAGGCCGTCCCTCTTCTCAAAGGCCTCACTTCTGACTCCATGGCGGCGGTGGCCGAGCAGGCCAAGATTGCCCTCGAGAAGCTGGGCTACTACACGCAAGGCCGAGGTTTCGACATTGCCTGGGGCGAGCTGGCTCGCGAACTGCTCATAATCAAAGAGCCAGAGCCGGTGGTGAAGCCGGCGGCCAGCAAATAGTGCCCCCGGCACTGATTAAGGAGCCGGCGCCTGTGGCTACCCATTACGGAAGCTTTTCCTCTCAGCGCTGGCTCACCGCTGTAGCGGCGGCGGTTGTCGCTGCCCCCATGAGCTGCGCGCTGGACCCCGACGCAATACTCACCCTAGCGCGCCGCGAAGCACAAAAGATCCCCACCCTGACCGCCCGCGCAGCAGCCCTAGCGGAAGTGGCGCTTCGCCTCGAACGCGAACAAGGGCCCGGCGCCGCTGACCTGGTATGGCAACTGGCACTCGAAACAGCGGCTGCCGAAGAAGACTGGTTCGCTCGCCTGATGGCTGGTCGGGCAGTGGCTGCACGGCGGCTCAAGCTGGCGACCCGCACTGAAGCCACCGCTGAGTACCTGCGCGAGCTCTTCCGCTGCACGCCCGCCGTTGAGGCTGCCCGCGACCGCGCG
>JANZZA010000414.1 GCA_026419655.1 Armatimonadota bacterium
CGTAGTAGGCGCCCCTAAAAGAGACGGTTAGAGCCCGGGCGACCCGGTGGTGGTCCAGCAATCGGAGAAGCTCCTGTAGAGGATAGTCGCGCTGGCGGGAACGGTCGAAGCCGAAGAAAGTGTTGACGTCAATCGGCTGCAACATGGTCTTTCTCCGATCAGCGACTGCTGCGCCCCGCTAACCCCAAACGGCCCGCGCCCCTTCGCTCAGGCGCCTAGCAGCGAAATGTGTTTTCGCGCTGTCGCTGGAAGACTTACGCTGTGTCTCCTTCTTCCTTTGACAGTGCGCAGCGTCTCTCCTGTGCGCTGGTGGTTTCGGCGAGCAACCACCAATCAGTCCCAGCAATTTATTCCTCGGGCAACTGATAATTGGGAGCTTCCTCGGTGACTATGATGTCGTGGGCGTGGCTTTCGCGCAGGCCAGCGGAAGTGATGCGGATGAAACGAGCCTTTTGGTGTAGTTCAGCAAGGTTGTGCGCGCCAACGTAACCCATTCCCGCGCGTAGACCACCCACAAGCTGAGTGATAACGACCGACAGCGGCCCCTTGTAAGGCACCCTCCCTTCCAGGCCCTCCGGGACAAGCTTCTCTGTGCTCACATCGTCCTGCAGGTAGCGTTCCCGCGAGCCCTCCCGCTCACGCATGGCAGATAACGACCCCATCCCGCGGTATTGCTTGTAAGTGCGGCCGCGGTAGAGAACCCTTTGGCCTGGGCTTTCCTCAGTACCGGCAAACAGAGCACCAATCATGACCGATTCTGCGCCGGCGGCGAGGGCTTTGGTGATGTCGCCGGAATACTTGATGCCGCCGTCGGCGATGACGGGTACGTCGTGCTCCCGGGCAGCACGGACAGCCTCCAGGACGGCTGTAATCTGCGGAACGCCTACTCCGGCAACCACTCGGGTCGTGCAAATGGAGCCAGGCCCCATACCCACCTTAACTCCGTCAGCGCCAGCGGCTATCAGGTCCCGTGCGCCTTCTGCAGTTGCCACATTGCCGCCAATGACTGCCACCGCTGGGAAGTTCTCCTTCAGCCGGGCCACGGTATCCAGCACATTTCGGGAGTGACCATGGGCTGAGTCAACGAAAATTGCATCTACCCCCCGCTCGACCAGCGCGGTCGCACGCTCAAGAGCCTCCCCACCTGCGCCCACTGCCGCCCCACAGCGCAACCGCCCAAGCTCGTCCTTGCATGAATTGGGATACTTGGCGATTTTCTCAATGTCCTTGATGGTGATCAGGCCACGCAGATTGCCTTCGTCGTCCACTACCGGCAGCTTCTCGATACGGTGCTCGTGAAGGATGGCCTTGGCCTGCTCGAGTGTAGTGCCCTCGCGGGCGGTGATGAGCCGTTCTGCCGGCGTCATTACCTCACAGACGTGGCGATTTAGATTGGTCTCGAAGCGCAGGTCCCGGTTGGTAAGAATACCTATCAGCTTGCGGCCCTCGGTAATTGGCAAGCCAGAAATGCGGTACTGGGCCATTAGCTCGAGGGCTTCGCGGACGGTCGCCTGAGGACCAAGAGTCACCGGGTCAACAATCATGCCGCTTTCTGAGCGCTTGACGCGGTCAACCTCCTGGGCCTGGCGCTCGATGCTCATATTCCGATGAATGACGCCCAGGCCACCCTCGCGGGCTATGGCTATGGCCAGGGGCGCCTCGGTGACCATGTCCATGGCCGCGCTCAAAACCGGTATGTTCAAGCGGATCGAGCGCGTCAGCCGGCTGCTTACGTCCACCTGCGACGGCAGCACGTCAGAGTAGCCGGGCAGCAAAAGCACGTCGTCAAAAGAAAGCGCCACCTCACCTATCCTGTCGTCCTCCATAGCCGTCCCTTCTTCCTGAAGCACGGTATTGGGCGCGGGCACCGCCCCTCCGCAGTCGTTGTCGCTGCCAGACTCGAAAGCATGAATACCCTATGGTTTCACGCCGGTGGCCGCTGGCGAGCTATTGTCGGATTTGGAGCTGCTCCCAGATCTTGTCCAGGTGGCCCTGTGGGCGGCAAACCCACTCAAACAGCCCCGGATTGTCCGCGCACCACCGGTACATTGGCCGCCCCTCGACCAGGCCCAGAGCCTCCACATCCACTGCCTGGGCCTCGCGGATAGCTGGCAAAGGCTGCTTGTATACAGGATTGGGCACCCATTTGGGCGCGCCCGTCTCGTCCTGCACACGGTAGTAGCAGTACCCGCGGGCCTGTTCAACGGATTGGTAGTACGACTTGAACCAGTCGCAGACCCAGTTGGCCATGACCAGCGGCCTGCCCGGATTTGGATTGATCGTCACGTGCCCATAATTGGGCGGCATGACCACCTGCCGGCCGGGCTTGGCGTGGACGATGATGAAGTCCTTTACCTCGACGTAGTAGGGGTCTTTGTAAATATCGTCCACGTATTGCAGCACGTAGATTGCCTCGCCGTACAGTACCTCGTAGACCTCCGGCCAGCTAATGGGATATTTCCAGTGAATGTAGGGATGGTAGTGGCCCGCCGTCTTGAAGTACTCCGGACCGAACATGTCGCCGCGGAAAACCGAAATGTCATACCGCAGGCCGTATTCCCGGCGCAGGTGAGAATGTTCGGGCAGGCAAATGTCGCGGTACATCCAGTAGACGATTTCCGGACCGTCGCAGTCGGGGTCCATGAGAACAGGGCGCATTTCGTCTAAAGTCCGAATACCTGCGTCCGGCAAATCCCAGCCAGGCTTCGCCGACCGCAGCTCGTAAGTCTCCGGGTCGAAAAGAATCGGCAGACCGCACAGGTCGCTCAGGTCAATCATCAATGCAAACCTCCTCTGAGATGTGTCAGGCACCGTCGCGACGGGCGCGCGGGAGCCCCTGACACGAGCATTGCCCTCCTGAAAGCCGATGGCCGCGGGCGCTACATAACCTCGCAAACCCACCCCCTTACGCATTGAGCGCCATCATAGCCACGGCGGCCGCCCCGATAACTCCAGCGTCATATCCCAGGGCGGCCGGCACTATGTTCACTCCTCGGACCCATCTCATGGCAAGCTGGCGGAACCGCCGGCGCGCAGGCCCCAGGTAAACATCCCCCAGGGCCGAAACGCCTCCGCCTACTACCACGATTTCCGGGTCGAGGAGGTTGACGCTGAGGGCCAAAGCCCAGCCCAAATACCCGCCAGCCTCTGCCACTATCTTCCGCGCGGTCTCGTCGCCACGTGCAGCATATTCACCGACTGCCTGGCCCGTCAAGGGCTGTGTAATCGCCAGTGCTGAGTCGCCCAATAGGCCGGCCTGACGCCGCTGCCGCGCCATGCGCCCAATGGCGTCGCCCGAGGCCAGGGCTTCAAGGCAGCCACGCTTGCCACACGGGCATTTGGGACCGCCTGGGACCAGGACGAGGTGGCCTATTTCGCCCGCGTTGAAGTGGGCACCGCGATGCACACGCCCGCCCACGACGAGGCCACCGCCAATGCCCGTGCCGACGTTAACGTAAAGTACCGGGTCATACCCACGCCCGGCCCCGAAAAGGGCCTCTGCCAGCGCCCCGGCGTTAGCGTCGTTCTCCAGATAGGCCGGCAGGCTGAGAGCTTGCGAAAAAATCTCGGCCAAGGGGCGACCAGCCCAGCCCCTGACATGGTGAGAGCGCCGGATGACGCCAGCAGCGGCGTCCACCGGCCCGCCGAAACCAATCCCCACAGCCGACGGCCTCCACCTCCGCCCTGCCTCGTCGAGCAGAGAACGACACGCCTCCAGCAACATGGCTAGACAAGCGTCGGCCCCGACAGAGCGCGGCGTCGTCATGCGACGCACAGCTATCAGGGCCCCGTCGCGGCCAACCAGGCCTGCGGTCATCCGCGTGCCGCCTATATCTACTCCAAGGAAGCTTTCAGCCCGACCACGACCTCCCGTCATCGCCCGTCACTCTGAAAGAGCCGCTTCCACGGCGTCGCACAGCAAGTGGCCAAGCAACAGATGAGCTTCCTGGATGCGGGCTGTGTCGGCGTGGGGAACCCGAAGCTCGACGTCACATAGCTCCGCCAGCTTACCACCGTCGCGGCCCGTGAAGCCTACCACCAGGGCCCCGATTTCCCGGGCCGTCTGAGCAGCCGCGCATACATTGGCCGCCTGGCCCGAGGTGGAAAGCGCGATAAGTACGTCGCCGGGCCTCAGCAAGGCTTCTACTTGGCGCGAAAACACTTTGTCAAAGCAGTAGTCGTTGCCCACGGCCGTGAGGATGGAACTGTCCGTGGTGAGAGCAACAGCGCGGAAGGCCCGGCGCTCTCGGCGGAAGCGCGCCACCAGCTCTGCAGCGAAATGCTGAGCCTGGGAGGCGCTGCCACCGTTGCCACAGAAGGCTACCATGCCGCCGGTCTGAAGCGCCTTGACCACTGCCGCCACGGCAGACTCAAGCACTGGCAGTAGCTGCGTACATGCTCCAAGCACGGCCGCGGCGTCGTCTATCTGCCGCTTGAGTACGTCATTCATAAACTGACCCTCCCGTGCTATGTGAAGCGCTGAGGCACTCGAGAATAAGACCGGAAAGACGGTCGCAATCTGGTTTATCTCACTGCTCTACCAAAGACCTACCAAACTTTTCGCCCACGAGCGACCATCAGCTAGAATGTGAAACGCACAAAGACCTCTGTGATCCAGTAAGCATTCTCTCCCGATACAGCCAGGCCCACACCAAAATCCGTGACACGAGGCATAAGAATGTTCGCGCGGTGACCCGCGCTGTTCATGAGGCCCTGGTGACTGGCGCGGATGCTTTCCAAGGTGAGCACGGATGCCGTGGACTTGCGCATGGCGATGTTCTCCGCGATAAGGACCGGCTGAAAGCCGAAGACGTTCATGAAACGTTGCAGGGCCGTGGCACGCTCCCGCCTGGGGGAGTTGTGGCTGAAATAGCCCAGGTCACGCATTTCTTCGCTATGTCTTACCGCAACCAGCGTCACTCCCTCGTGGGGTTTGAGAAGCGACAGGCCAGCGCGGCGCCGAGCGTCATTAACAAGCCACAACAACTCGGCACCCAAACGAGCGACCCTCTCGACAGCGCGAGCAGGGCCGCGCAAGCAACCACGCTGGAAGACCGTATACTCAGCTATGG
>JANZZA010000505.1 GCA_026419655.1 Armatimonadota bacterium
CCGTCTCCACTATCGCGTCGTAGGCCGTACCGTTGACGACTACCAGGCCGCCTTCGAAAGCTCGCTCCCAGAGGCCATCGGGACGCCGCCTGGCTGGGCCAAGCGGTTTTCCAAGCGGCGCGTCATATTCTGGATACCACCACCACTGGCCACGGCCGAGGTTAGCGCAGTCGTAGCCAAAATATCCGTCGCCCATGAGCGTTGTTGTTAGCCCAAAGCGCATCATCTGCGGGTCGCTGTCGCGCAAATCCTCGGCGACTTTCTGCCGCTCCTGCCAGCTCATCTTGTCCCAGTACCATGGGTCCATCTCCATGCCGCGAGGATGACACACGATAGTAGTCACCACGGGCCGCCGGCTATCAGTGCACCACCGCAGGTACCGCGCCATGAAGTCCTCAAAATCCACTCGTCCTTCCGCCACGCGGTTTAGCTCGTCTTCTGCCAGGCAACCGTTCAGGGTTTCAAAGCCGGTGCGCGGGAGATTCCAGTCGTTGACCATGACGATGGCCTTGCCGTCGCGCAGCGCCGCCGTCTTCGGCACCAGCCACGGGTCGGGATGCCAGCAGTCGTAGAAAACTCCGTCGAAGCACTCTCGGCCGAGTATTTCCTGGGCGACCCTGGCGAGGTTGAACTCCAGCACTTCTTGCAGGCCCGTATTGATTCGGTAATAGCCAGGCCAGCCGCTCCAGCGTTGTCCATCCCGCAGGTCCCACCAGTGCTCGGGTATAGCAGGGTTGTCTGGGCCTTCGACCACGTCAACGTATGGCAGCACCAGAGCATTAGGGTTTACCTCACGCAGCCGCGCAGTGTTTTCTTCAATCCGTCTGAGAATGTCACCCCACCGCGGGTGTTCCCAGTCGTAATGCAGGTCGTAGCCGCCGCCGATGAAAAGGTCGAGCCTGGACCAGTACTCAGAGCCCTGTTCCCAGGAGAGCCAGCCGATGCCTGAGCCGTAGCAGTTGGCGATGCGCGGATAACCTGGCTCGACCTTAGTCGGGTCTCGGCCCCATGCCAGGGCAGCCAAGGTAACCAGCAAGGCTGCCCATGTGGCGAGATTAGGCACGCCGTCTAGTGTGATGCGTCCAGGCAC
>JANZZA010000518.1 GCA_026419655.1 Armatimonadota bacterium
ATGGCCGCAACAGCAGCGGGCATGGCTGTTGCCGGAGCCGAATGGCTGGGCTTTGCGCTGACGGCTCTCTACGGGGTTGTGTTGGCGGGCGAAGGGGCAGCGGTCAGGGCTTTGGCGGCTGAGTTGGTGCCGGAGAGCCGACGCGCCTCAGGGCTGGCCACCTACTCAGCCATGGGGCTTCTGGCGCAGCTTCCGGCCGGGGTAGTGATGGGGGCGCTATGGGACCACTACGGGGCGCAGGTAGCGTGGCTGGCGGCCGCCGCGGTAGCGTTGCTGGCGTGCACTCTGGTTCCTGTGCTTCGGAGCCGCACCGATTAGCTGACCGGCCTACTTTGCCATTGCTCCTGCAGGAGCATCGGGCCAGCGCAACCACACCTGCCCATGTGCGCACACAGGCAGACCCACAGGTCCCATGGGCCGGAGCGGAGCGCCAAGTTGTAAGGAGACCGTTGCGAAACTCACCCCGGCCTAGCTCCCAGTCCGCCAACGGCACAGATTTGCACCGGCGAGTTACACTGAGTGGGAGCGACTCACCGGTGAAAAGAAGGTCCTGCAACAGCCACGTAAAAGATCACTCAACGCCGGAAAGCCAGGCCTCGGCGGCTATGGCGTGGATGGGAGTCTCGTCGAAGGTATTCCACGAGAAGGGGCGCCGGCAAACCTCAGCCCAGTGGGCCAGGACTTCTTCGCGATAACCAGCGCGCCAAAGGGCGATAGCATTGCACGCATCGTAGGCACGCTGGGTACTCCCCAGGGCACCCGTCCACTCCCACCACGGCTGCGCCCTGAGCATCCGCCACACGCCAAAGGTGTCGTCGCGCGGCAGGGCAAAGCCGGGAAGAAAGGTAAACCAGGTAGACTGCACGTAAGCCCACGGCGGTTGCGTGAGACATTCGACGATACCCTGATTTATCCCATTGACGACGGCCGGCGGGTCGCCATAGTCGTCGCGCCAGCGGAACAGGTCTTGCCAGGCACGCCAGGCCAGGGCGGCCCGGGCGCGGGCTTCAGCAGCGTAGGAGGGCTGGTCGGCCATGAGAGCCAGGTGATATAGCCCGTGCCAGGCCAGGTAGCCGCCGATAGCGCTCTCGGCGATGACATGATGGTAACCCGGTCCCGGCGAGGCCAGGGCAATGCCGTTGAGGTCATAGAAAAACCGTAGCTGCTCAAACTGACGGTGGATTTGGGGCCACAGCTCGCGCGCTATCTCGCCCCCGGTCTGGGCGGCGTAGAGAGCCGTGGCCTGCAGGATGCAAGCCTCGATTTCCGGGTAATCCGTAGCCGAGGCGTGAAAGTCCGGCACCTCCGGCGGCAGAAGGACGCCGGGCCAGTCGCGACATTCGGCGGTGTCAAACCACAGGTGCCGCAGGCCAGCTTCAATAGCTTTGTGAAGGGCAGGCCGAATATCTGTCGAGACGAGATTGAGGACCAGGGCAAGCACTCCGCAGGTGATTCCGTCATAGAATCCGCGCCCCAGGCCGAAGGTAAAGGAGCCGTCTGGCTTCTGGTGAGATAGGGCCTGCCGCACCCAATCATCCACCCGGCGGCGGGCGTCATCGGATAGAGGACGGAAATCGGGGGCCACCTGGTCAATAAGCGGCGGCTGATCGAGAGACATCCGCAAAGGACTCTCGGAAACCACACCAGCCAGCAACACTGGCCCGCCCTTCTTGCAGGAAATCTCCATCCACGGCTGCCCTCTCGGGCCGCCGTCGCAGCCAAAAGTTTGCACCATAAGCGGGGGCGCCGCAGGCACCTGCCCTATCCACGCCTCTGCCCTTCTGACGTGCTCACTTATGAGTGCTTCATTGGCGTGGCCGTCCACGTCGAACCCATAACAGACCTGGGCCTCGCTCACGGCCGGTGCGTAAGACCAGGTGAAACCGTCATCCGAGAGGCGCAAGTCGGCCGGGGCTGGAGAAAAGCGCAGCGCACCAGAAAAGCCTTCAGGGTCGCGGAAAATGGCGGTCAGGGAGCCGGCAGTGTCCACCGGCACATCTATCTCGCGGCCATCGGGCCGCTGGTAAGCCTGGCCGCCAATGACCCACTCTCGGGGGGCCGTGCGCTGCGCCCAGCCATAGCCAAGGAAGGCTGCTTGAATAGGCGCCGCTCCAGCCACCCGCCGAAGAGTAAACCAAATCACAGGCACGTCAACGACCAGATCTGCGCTCACCTGGGCCTTCCAGGTGCCCTCAGAAAGCGTTTGGATGACCGCGGCACTCCACTGGTCGGGCCACTGCACAGAAACAGCACGGTCCGCATCGGGAAGCTCAAAGCCCCACGCTCCCGACGGCGCACGCAGGCTCAGGGAACCACCATACACACGCGCGCCGTAGGTATCGCCAACGCGCCTGCCCACGATGGCATGCACCTTCAACACTCGCTCAACGTCCAGGGTATAGACGCCATTGGCCGTCCAGCATGGCTCCCCCCTCAAGGCCGCCCGCAGAGTACTCAGCCGCCCCGGATAGCCGTATCCAGGCTCACCAATCTGCCCCGCAGCAGCAAAAAGCAAGACAGTAACCAGCATGGCACTGGTCTCCCCACGTGGCTACCTGCGGGCGCCAATGCGGCGCTCATAGGCGGCCGCCAGGTCCTGATATTCAGCCGGCACACGGATGACCGGTCTTTCTTCGGCGGACGGCAGCCTAAGCTTCGGCGGCCCGGCAACCCTCACAGCCGGAGGGCTGGGCGGCGGCGTCCACGGCTTAGGCCGCTCCGCCACGCGCTCCCGGCTCTCTTGCTGACGAGTGTAGAGCGAGCGCTGCGCGTCGAGCATCTTGTGAAGGATGTCGTTCTGGCGCTGCCTGGTCTGGGTGGTGAGGCGGCGCTGCGAAAGGTCCTGCGCCACCTTGTCCATGTCCTCACCTACGCCGCCCAGTCGGTCAGAGAGCTGCTGGCCAGAAGACCGCATAAGCTTGTCAAGGGCCGCCCGTAGCATGGCCTGCTGGCCAGCCAGCTCTGATAGCAGGGGGCTACCATCGCCGGCGCCCTGGGCCTGCTGATTGAGGGCCTGCTGTTGCTGGGCCAATTGCTCGAGGCTGTGAAGGTACTCAGAGAGGGCGTCCGCTGCCGACTGCCTGCCCAGGGCCTGCTGGAGAGCCGCCAGGTCGCTGGCCAGACGATTCAGGCTGCCCAGAGCCGCCTGCTGGAGCGCACTGGCCTCAGCGCCCTCGCCCCCTTGAATTGACCGCCCCGCCTGCCGCATGGCCTCCGCGATGGCTTCCATGCGGGCGGCCAGCTCTGGTGCGGCTGCCGGGGTACGGCCGGAAAGGCGCTGCAGGCGCTGGGCAATCTTGTCAGCGCCGTCGGCCAGAGCACGCTGGCGCGCAGCCAGACTCTCAAGCCGGCTCTTCTGGGCAAGGGATTGAGCCGTCGTTCGCCGGCCAACACGCTCTATCTCGCGGCTCAAGTCGGCCTGGGCACCAGCAAGCGACGCTGCTTCCGCCACAGCGCGTCCTGCCTCAGCCTGAAGCTCGCGCCGCTGCCGGCCAAGGGTCTCGGCCTGCAGCCCGGCCACCTCTCCGGCGGCCCGGCGCAGCTTTTGCAGGGCAGTACGCTGCGGCCCGATAGCGGCCTGAGGCGCGGCACGGGACAGAGCGCTCGCGGCCTGGCGCATGTCGCCGGCGGGGCCGCCGCGGTCCAGGTTGTCCGCCAGATCGTCCAGCTTTTCAGCGGCCCCAGGGTCCAGCCCTCTCGCGCGCTCCGCAGCCAGTCGGGCTTCATCCGGCAGCCCCTCCGTCTCCCGCGCCAGTTGAGACTGCTTTTCTGCTTCTGCTCGTGCTGCCCGGTCGCCTTCGTGCATCTTTTCGGTCCGCCCCAGGGTTTGCTCCTGTCTGTCGGCCAGGTCGTCGAGTTTGCGCCGCAGCGCATCGAGGAGCATTTCCAGCCGTGCGCGCTTTAGCAGGTCCAGCGTCTGGTCGAGCTGGCGCATGAACTTGTCGCGCATCTCGCGCAACTTTTCCGCGTCTTGCGCAAGCTTGCTGAGGTCAGTTGTTTTCGCTGCCTCGGCAAGGCGCTTCAGCAGCTCCTTCAGGTCGCGGTCCAGAACTTCGTCGGCCAGACGATGAAGCTCTGCAATCTTGTCCAGCATCGTTTCGTCCACCAGGTCTTGCAGCTTCAGTCGCCTTTCCAGGTCGGCCATAGCTGTCTTGATGTCTTGGCCAGCCTTTTCAAGGCGTCGGGCCAGGTCGCCAAGAGCAGCCTGTTGCTGGCCGGCGCCAACGGAAACCCCTCCGCCGGCCAGGCCCTGGAGCTGCTCAAGGGTCGCGTCCAGCTCGCCCAGGCTATCGCGCAGGCGCTGCCAGGCGTCTTCTTCACGGCCAGCGGCCCGGTCGGCAAAGGTGGCTGGCTTCTCGGCCGCTTGCTCAGGCTTGCGGGCAATGCTGATACGGCGCACTGCGGAAAGGGTCGTCTGCGGAACAGGCTCGCGATTGTCGGTGGCGGCGGCCCGCAGCAGGACAGAATCGCCAGCCAGAAGCCCCATGGGTCGAAGGTCGAGCTGCAGCCCGCCGCGCCACTTCTCGCCCGCGCCCGCAGCAAGTTCAATCTCCTGCCAACTGCCGCGCCCTTCGGTCCGCCACTGAAGGACCACACGGCCCAGGCCGTAGTCGTCGGATGCCACAAGGGCTACGTCAACCTCGGCGGCAGTGGGGAAATCCGCGTCCCGTGCAGGCTTCTCGATAAGTACTTTCGGCCGGGCGTCGGGAGTGGCAACCGCCGTGAAGGGGCCTAATCTGGCCTCGCCCCCCGGCCCGGCCGCCCAAAGCCCCCAGCGCAAGGTCTTTGACAGCGTCACTTCGGCCCCCGCATCACCGATGGCCACTCGC
>JANZZA010000627.1 GCA_026419655.1 Armatimonadota bacterium
GCAACCTGCTGCCGGAATCGGTGATTGACCAGTGCCGCATTGACGCGCGCTATATCAGGAGAATTGTCGAAGAGCTGGGGCAAGGCTGAGGGCGGCTAAGCCCAACAATGCGGGTTGTAGACCGCAGGGGCGCACGATCAACATAGGGCCGAGAGGGCAGGAAGATGCAAGGATGATTGACCGAGAGCGGATGGTACAGGAGTTTCTGGAACTGGTCGCGATACCAAGCCTGTCGCGGCGGGAGCGCGCTTTTGCCGCTGCAGTGAAAGAACGGCTGGTGGCGCTTGGACTTGAGGTGGAAGAGGACGAGGCAGGGACTGCCATAGGCGGCGATGCAAACAATATCGTCGCCCATTTGCCGGCCACCGCCCCCGGCCTGCCGTGCCTGATGCTCAATGCCCACCTGGACACGGTCACGCCAGGGGAAAACATCAGGGCCATGGTGGATGGCGACCGCATAGTTAGTGACGGCACAACCATAGTTGGCGCGGACTGCAAATGCGGCATCGCGGTGATCCTGGAAGCCTTGCGGGCGCTGAGGGAACAGGCCTTGGCCCATGGTGGCGTGGAGGTTGTGCTTACGGTAGCCGAAGAGATAGGTCTTATGGGCGCCAAGCACCTGGACTGGTCGAAAACCCGCGCCAAGATGGGATATGTCTTGGACGGCGGAGAGACTCCGGCAAAAATCACGGTGGCGGCGCCCTATGCAAACAAAATAAACTTCGCGGTGCGCGGTAGGGCTGCGCACGCCGGGGTATGCCCCGAGAAGGGTCTGAATGCTATCCAGGTGGCCGCGCGAGGCCTGGCGGCCATGCGCCTGGGCCGAATAGACGATGAGACAACCGCCAATATCGGTGTAATCCGCGGAGGGCAGGCACCCAACATAGTCCCGGACCGCTGCGAGCTACTGGGAGAGGCGCGTAGCCACAACGAGGAAAAGTTGCGCGCCCAAACCGACCACATGGTGAAAGCAATGCAGGCGGCGGCCCGTCAAGCCGGCGCGGAAGTTGAGATTGACCTGCGGCGTGATTACAATGGCTTCCGCCTGGGCCCCGAAGACCCCGTTGTGGCCCTGGCTACGGAAGCTCTCCGCGACCTGGGCCTGGAGCCAACCCTTCATGTGGGCGGCGGCGGTAGCGACGCCAATATCTTCAACGAGCACGGCCTGCCCTCCGTTATTTTGTCCACCGGCGCCGGCGCCGTGCACACGACCAACGAATACGCTTACATACCTACCATGGTGCACTCCGCCGAGTGGCTGGTGGCCATCTTTCGGCGACTCGAAACCTTTTTCGGCTGATGGCGAAAAGGCTCGGAAAGGAAATCCGGGGCTGGGGGAAACCCTTTAAAAAGGTTCTCCCCCAGACCGCCTTCCGAAGCTTTTTACACTGTGGCAGGCTGGATTTTTCGGCACAGCACGACGCCTTCACCGGCGCAAGGACGGCGACAGACGCGTCGGCAGGCCGAGCTTGGGAGCCGGATGCGTCCCGCGGCGAAAAATCCGGCCCAGCCCAGAAACACCGCCACAGCAGCCACCACTCCTCAACATCCCCTCCCGCAGGCTCGGGGGCTGCGCATCTAGGCCAGGAAGCACGAGCATTTACGGGGAGGGGCGCAGGGGGAACGCCGCTTTTTGCCGAAAGGAGGGTTTCACCTGCCAGGAGAGATTTTTTGAAAAGAGCTGTCCGGGAAGCCGCGCTGTGAAACCTTTTCGTGCCGTGTTTACGACACAAGCCAAGCTGAGGAGGCGGGCCCACGACTGGCGCTACTTGTAGCCGGGCTGGACGAATCACATCCGTGCTCGTAAAGCCTGCCGGCGCGGACTGCAATCTCGCGTGCGACTATTGCTTCTACCGACCGAAAAAGGTTCTTTACCCCGACGCGCCGTGCCCCCGGATGACCACCTCCACATTGGAAAAACTGGTCGCGCATTACATGGGCATGGCTGGCCCAAATCCCATTTTCGCGTGGCAGGGCGGCGAGCCGGCCTTAATGGGGCTGGATTTCTTTCGCCAGGTTGTTGAACTACAGCAACGCTTTGGCCGCCCCGGTCAGGTCGTGGGCAACGGATTCCAGACAAATGCCACCCTGCTGGACGACGGATGGGCAAGGTTTTTCGCCGACTATAGCTTCCTGGTTGGCGTCAGCTTGGACGGGCCGCAGGGACTACACGACGCGCACCGTCGCACCCCCGACGGCCAGGGCACCTGGGCGGCAGTTATGGCCGGCATCGAAGCCCTCCGCCGACATGGTGTGGAATTCAACGTGCTCTGCATGGTGACGCAGGAAAGTGTTCGCCAGCCGGAAAAGCTGTTCAGGTTTTTCCGCCATAACGAGATACACTATGTCCAGTTTATCCCGCTTGTCGAGCCTGGCCCTGAGCCTCTCTCGCCTGCGCCGTTTTCCATCGGTGCGCAGGAGTACGCTGAATTTCTGTGCCACATGTTTGACCAGTGGGCCGCCGAATGGCCGGCCATGCATATAAGGGAATTTGACGAGTTCCTGACGGTCTACGCTGGCCGGCCGCAAATATCCTGCACCTTCCAGGAGACCTGCGGTTCTTATTGCGTGGTTGAGCATACAGGTGATGTCTACACCTGTGACTTCATGGTTGAGCCGCAATGGAAACTGGGCAACCTCGTGGAGCAGCCGCTCGGCGAAATCCTGACCTCTCCCCTATTCGAGGAATTTGCGGGGCGGAAAACAGTCCTCAGCGACAAGTGTAAGGCCTGCGAATGGCTAGCGCTTTGCCACGGCGGCTGCCAGAAGCACAGGCTCATAAGGTCGCGCTCAGTAGCCGCGCCAAGCTATTTCTGCGAAGCCTACCGGCGCTTTTTCAGACACAGCCGACGGCGCTTTCGGAAACTAAGCGATAGGATAGTCCAACAGCAGTCACCCAGCCGTGTCAGCTCCCCGAAACAAGTAGGCTCACAGGGGGCGCCCAGCCGCAATGCGCCATGCCCCTGCGGTAGCGGAACCAAGTACAAGCACTGCTGCTTGGGCCGGGGCAGCAGCGGTCAAGCCGCTCAATGACACCGGGGTTGCTGAGCATTGCCGTCTCGGCGGGCCCGGGCGCGGCGCTTGGGCGGAGCTTGTAGTGCGCTTCAGGCTGCTATAGCCCTCGATAGTGCGGACGCGGCAAAAGCAGCGAAATGCCTAGTCGCTGCTAATCTTTTCGAGGGTGTCGTACATGTCCTTGCGAATAGCGTCCAAGTCCTCTGGGCTTTGCGCGGCGAAAAGCCGCTCGCAAAAGGTCTCAGTGACCTGGGCCGGGGCTCCCAGCTCGCGCAGAGCGAGCAGCGTCTTATACTCGACGAGCCCCTGGCGCACAGCTTCAAGGGCTCGCGTGGGCATGGTGTAGTACATCGCGCTGTAGGTCCTCCCGTGTTCAAGCCACGGCCAGTCGGCATAGTCGTTGAGGGAAAACCACGCGCACCCCTGCAGGCCGTAACGCCAAGCAATCCAGCCAAGGCTGCGATGCAGGCCACGGCCTACGTCCGGCCGCCGCGCATAGTCTGTGTTCATAATCTCATAAAACCACACTTCTCGGGCACGCTCGCCGAGCACTTTGAGCATTCCCGCCGAGTCCTCGTGCCACAGGTGCCATGAATAAGGGCACCATACGTCCACGTAGGGCTGTAATGTGCGAATAAGGCCGTCCACTGTCACTGCTTTGTTTATGCCAGGTCCCCAGGGGATGTTGCACCAGATAGGAACATCGGGCCACCTTTCGCGCAGCCACTGGCACCAGGCTGCCTGTCGCGGGGCCTCTTCGTCAGGCGGCTCGTCCTTGAGACACAAGGCGAATTGGCCAGCCGCCAGTCCGAGCCGTTGAACTCGCTCGCGAATTTTGTCCAGCTCGGCCTGAGCCTCTGCCTCCGCGTACTCAGCCGGAAACTTGCCCGACCAGGCCGGCCCAAAGGTGTAAAGATAGAAGTCCCATCCCGCCTGGCGGCAATGTATGTCCTGGTCGTACCACCAGGCCCAGCTGACATTGATGCCGTAATCAAGCAGATAACGAGCGAAATCTGCCTGCGTTGGCATCTCAAAGAGGCACTGCCAGGCAAGGGTTCTCAAGGGGTTGCGCTCGCGGAGCGAAATGGGCCGGACAGCCAGCCTTATCGGAATGCTTTTTTCCATCCCCTGCGCGTCCGTCAGCTTTAGCGCAGCCGCGTACAGACCCGGCCGGACGCCGCGCGTGTCGGCGGTAAACCACAAGAAAACAGGGTCTCGCGCCGTGGCTATCACCGCCGGCCAACCAGCCAGGTTCTCGGCGTTCCTCACCCATTTTTTCAGCTCCTGAGCGCGTCCCGCTCCTAAATCGTGCTCAGGCCGGTTGAAAATTACGTCCAGAGACCACTGGAGAGCCGGAGGGTCGCCCTGAAGGCGGTTTACGAAACCAACGGGGCGAACGCTCAGTTTGTCCACTACCGGGCCCTCTCCGGTGAGACCTATCGTCACCGTAGCCTGCTCGTCGGGGCCAGCGGTTATCAGCAAGCCCGCATGTACCCAGTCGTTGCGCGAAGCGTCAAACTGTATCTCTTCTGCCACCGGAAGCGAGGCCGCCCGACTGGCCAACTCGTCGGCCGTGGCTTCCACGAAGGGATGTACCAGCCTTACCTCCCAGGCGCGGCAAGCCGCGACAGAGACCACCAAGTAGCCCATGGTCATGAGTAGTCGCAAATGTCTCATATCTTTGTGCCCTTGTGAGTCGCATCGGCCCTGGACTGGGCGCGACGAAGCCCTGCGCAATAGGCGATACCTTTCTGGCTTAGCGCCCGCAGAATTAGTGCCAAGTCATTCCAGACAACCGGATACTGCAATAGCGCATTCTGCTCCTTTTCTACGGCTCCTCTCTCATAGTGGAGTTCACGACGCGTCTGCCATAACCTTCGCAGGCAGGCGCCGACAACTTTTGGGCGAGCCGCCACCGAACGACTGTCGAACGTCAACACAGGCCCCGCAGACGGAAGTATTCAGTTTACTCAGGATTTTGTTTCAGGCAGAAAACACTAAGGCCCTGAGAATCACCCCGGTGGTCCGCACCAAAACCCGTGTTGACGCACAAAGGGCCACAAAAGTGTATGAAGTTCTGTGTGCCATCCTTTGCCTCGGAGCGTACCTCCGAGGCGCTGCAGAAACTTTTCCAACAGTATCCTGAGAAAACCGAATACTCCCCCCGCAGACCGCCTCCTCCCCGCGCGATGTTTTATAAGGTTTCGCTGCCGAACGCGCGGTACCAGGCGCATTCTTACGCGCCAGGGTATCCGACTATGCGAAGATTTACGTGCCATGCGCGAGGCCCTTTGTGCGACGAACGCATAAGTAACGCCGTGGGCACGCGATGGACACCAGCGGGGTAATTGTCCCGCGGCGGACAGTCGTACTGCGTCACCGCGCAGCAGACCTGAGTTTTTCCATCGTGGCCAGGTGGTGGGGCGATG